>WALJ01000055.1 GCA_015522885.1 Thermoplasmata archaeon | reverse complement strand
GCTCTTTTCTCTGACAAAGACCTTGTCCATTATCACATAAGGGTTGTCCCCCAGAGAAGTATCGGCATATATGACATAAGTACCCATCGGGACATCGATTGAGAATTCTCCCTGAGAATTCGTGCTCACATTGTATTCTTTTCCACCCTCGGTGGACTTCAGCCAGATGTTCGTGCCTTCTACCGGCGTTTTATCCGCGAGCACCGCTGCGGAGAGGCTGCCTTCGGGAACGTATCTTGAGAGGTCGAGAATATGGCTCGTGTTGCCGTTGACCGTGATAGTGTCGTCGGCAGAATATGTGACATTTCTTACTATTCCCCCTACTTCCTCTTCCACCGTGTAGTTCACATCCAGGGAATACTCGCCGGAGGGCAGATAGGTCGACACAACATTGCCTTCCGGATTAAATATCTTCTCTGCTCCTTCGGATGAGATTATTTTAACGGGTATTCCCGTCTTCGTTTTTCCTTCGGACATCAGATTGATGTTCACATAGTAGGCTCTGGAGAAGTTAATTGTGACATTTTCCGGGCTGTCCACCGCCATTTTCCGGAATATTGCATAAGAGTTGTTGTTTGCCGTCGAATTAACCGTATAAACTCCCTGCGGGAGATATACCTCGAAGCTTCCGTTCGTAAGTTCATAGGAAATGGATGCCGAATCTCTGGATATCCAGATGGTGGAATTTGCAGGTTCACCTGCCAAAAAGACCCCTCCGACGACCCTGAACCTCTTCTCTATGGAAATGTCCTTTTTGAAGGGTGACTGCTCCGGAGATACGCTTATACTTTCTTTGTTCTTCAACTCATATACCTCCGTGCCGTTCTCATCTATGTTCTGGCGTACATCCAGTGCATACCTTCCTGCGGGCAGGGTTATCGAATAATTGCCTCCGGCATCTGAAGTAGCATTGAATGTGGAATTGTAGCCGACAAATGAGATGTTTATTCCCGAAACCGGGCCTTCGGTAGAACTTACCGTCCCGTATAAAGCAACTTCCTCGGCAGAAAGCGAGATATCCATATCCATGGGATTATTCTCATCACTTGCCACAATATCCATCGTTTTTTGTTTGTACCACTCTGCCGAGACTTTCATCGTGTAGTTTCCGGGTACAAGGTTGAAAGTGTAAAGGCCCTTATCATCGGATATCGTGCTGAATCTCTCGCCATCTTCCGATATAAACACAACAGAAGCGGATTTCAGGGGAATGCCTGCCACACCTCTCATATATCCTTTTACCGTAATACCTTTTACAAGGTCTATATCGAGCGCAACAGGGGCATTATTAACCTCTATTTCTCCGGAATACGCATACGGGAACAGAGCAAAGCTGTAATCCACATATACATGATATCTTCCGCTCGGCAGATATGCGGTGTAGTTGCCTGAAACAGAGTAATAGTCGATTCTGGAACCGTCTTTTCCTATAAAAGTAACAGGGAACTTATCTTTGTAGGAAAATTCGTGTTTATCTGGAATGTAATATCGGATGTAGCCGCTTATTTTATATGCCCTGCTCATTTCGAAAGAAACTGTCGAATTTTCATTGATTTGAAGTTTTTCCATCACCATGTATGTCTTTCTGTTTTGTATGTATGTCGAGGTCACAGTGTATTCGCCATCGGGCAGAATCGCGGAATAATATCCGTCTTTATCGCATGTTACCGTTCTGCTCATGGATGGGAAGGTGTAATTTACGAAGTTAACTGTGGCAAAGGGAACCCCTTTGTAATTCATGTTTGCGTATCCTTCCACTTTATGTGCAGGATATATCGTAAGATTTACATCGGAACTCTGGTTTGCAGAAACTCCGATTCTGAAAGAAGATGCCGCATACGAAGTGTTTTCCAAAATGAAATAGTAGACACCGGGAATTACACCGTCAATGAAAAATTTTCCACTGTTGTCAGTAACGAAGTGTCTTTTCGTGCTGTCCTGAATATTCACAATCCACATACTCTCCCCCGCAAACGGCTCTCTGCTGTCTAACACGGCCTTACCTGTGAGTTTTCCCGTGCTTATGGCAACATCCTGCTGTTTCTCTTTGTTGGGTTCGACGGTAACGGTTATGTTGGCGTCCTTTGTGTATGCTCCTACAGATGCCATAATGCCGTAGTCTCCCGGAACAACACCCGAGAAATTATACGCACCACTTTCGTTTGCAACCGTTGTATAATTTATTTTTATGCTCTTCCCGTACAGAGTCACCTTAGCGGATATACCGCTTTCAACATCCTGTTTTGTCTTGTCGTTGTTCATATCCAGAAATACCGTGCCTTTGATGCTACTCGTGGATACCACAAGGTCTTTTTCAATCAGATAATCCCATTTGCCGTCTCCGTCAATGTCCACTTTTTCTCTAAATGCTTGGTCTTTCCGAACTTTCAGATGTGTAGCATTTAGAAGATTTTTCTCCAATAACCTCGTTCTGTCCAGAGAACCTCCGCTGGATGCAACTATTGTAACATTTCCGAAGGGTGCTATCAAAGAGTACCTTCCTTTGCTGTCCGTCAGAACGCTCTGATGAGGAATCCCGTATTTGTCATATATCGTTACCCTTATTCCTCCCGCGGGAATTCCTTCAGGAGTCTTCACCGTACCGTTTATTATAGCTCCTTCATAATACTCTAAGAAGGTAACCCCATTATAGGCAGTATTGGCACTCATATCTACAATCCCTTTCCCCTCTTTTTGATATTTCATACCTTCATCGAGACCTATGGCCCTCCATTCGCCGGAGTGGTTTTTGTAGTCTTTATAGGGATTCCAGTACACAGTCCTGTAAACAAGCCTGAAATGGGTAAGATTCCAACCCGGCATCGGCTTCATCTTCTGCAAATCCCTGCTCAGGCCTGGCAGACCGTTTGCATTTGATCCCACTTCCTTTGGGGAATAACCGAAATAATTCCTATAAAGCATACTGTTGTAGAACATGTCCTCATATTTAATTTCAGTATTATTTATACTGGCTTTAGCATCAGCAGGAACCTCGTTTATCGGGTACTTTTTGCCGTATTTTGTTACGGCATAGAGTTGATAAAAGTCATAGGGAAGTCTGTATGCCCCCGAGCTGATTCTGTGGTCCGAGAGTACGGCCGGAGCATAGAATATACCCGTGTTCCGTGCGGAAAACGGAATCAATCTGGAGTCTATCGCAAAGTACCCTATCCTTTTGCCGGTCATGTCCTCGAGAGTATGCAGGAAAGAAACGAGGTGCTCTAGGTTGTACTTCATAAGGACGCCGCGGGTGGCGATATACTTTGCATTGACTGTTCTTATATCTTCATACGGGCCGTATTTTTCAGGATGAGCAAGTATCTCCGGAATGTATGAATTCGGATTCCTATATATCTCGCTTATCTTCTCGGCATCCCTATCGGACAGGTATTTTTCCATAAGATCTACAGACCTTTCGGTAAACTGCTTTGTGTGTCCGTTATATTCGGAATCAAGGATTCTCTCTATAAGAAGAGAAACCGCATCTGTTTCATTTTGTGCCATTATAAAATTACCTGCAATCTGATATCCGGCCTGGAAGTTATCTGCCACCGTAGGGTGCCTTCCTTGTTGTATGCATTCGAAGCCATAGTCCCACCAGCTTAGAAAAGCCGGTCTGTCTTCGGGCAGTTTATCCGAATCCTGTTTCGCAAACCAAGTCCATGCCGCAGGCCAGTACTGGTCCGGGGTCGGGAGAGAGTATCCGAAAGCTCCGAAATACCATGTGCCTCGACTCGAATCATTAAAGACACTGGGGTCCGGCCTCAAAAAATCCGGCATTGCATTGTAAACCTCGCTGTCGTATTTTTTCTTGTCATTCGAAGGTATTCCGGCATCAACCGCATACCAGACGTTGGGGAGAATCACGAGGAAAACGAGGAAAAGCGCCACCAGAATGTGCTTTATGCCGATGCTCTTCTTTATGGCATATAGCTTGTTTCCCCTGAGGCTTCTGTATGTATTTTTTACGGAGGCAAAATTAGCTTTTTTTATTATATAGTACACGACCCAAGCAGATGCTATGGCAAAGGCCGGAGCCGCATTAAACATGAACCTTGCCGCTGACAGAGCCATATATATCGACTCTGCGCTCCACAGCACAAAGAACACAAAGTAGGGGTTCCAGTTCTTCCTTATCTTCCATATAATCCAGCCGACCCCGAGGAGCGCGAGGAAGAATGTGGCTATCCCAAAGGAAAGGACAAGATTGCTGAAGTACGGCGCCTGAGCCTCTGCAATGGTTCTGTATACCTTGTTTGCAGTAAAATAGCCGGTCTGGCTGGCTATTCTTGCCATTGTGGATGGGAAAAACACCAGATGGACTACCAGAAGAGAAATAATGCCCACTATCAGGATAGGAATTGTAAGCGTCCACGGGAGTTTTTTGCCGAACGAAAAATAGAGTCCCATACCTATAACAACCGCTGCCATTATAAAAGGTGTTAAGAGCCATTGAAAAATAGATACCGCAAGATAGAGCGGTAGAGCTAACGCTATGGGCAATAAAAGCAAAATTATTGCGACAAAAGTTATCGTTGTCGGATCTATTTTTCTGAATGCCAAAATAAATATTTGTATTAAGAAATAAAATACAAAAATGGCATACAGATATGGGAAACCGGTCCATGTAAGTGCCACGGTTAAAGTTGATATTGCAGATAGGAATGTGTATAAAAATGCTTTTCTGTTCTCGGTGAACATCTCTTTTATGCCTTTTTTCACATCCCTGATATCCCTCCATCTTTCGACCCATTCCCTTTCCTTTAGATTCTCCAATGCCGCCAAAAGGAAATATATGGATACTATGGCAAAAAAGAGCACGAAAGCATCGTGGTCTGCATCTGTCAGCGGGCTTCTTTGCATATGAGCAGGCAGTGTGGCAATGAGGAATGCTGCTATAATGCCTACTTTTCTGTTAAAGACCTTTTTTCCTATGAAATAAACCGGAAATACGGTAAGAGCCCCCCATATTGCCGTTGAGAATATGAGAGAGTATGATATGGCTGCGCCCAGATCGCCTACCAGAGGTGACAACAAATAACCCCCGAGAACAACACTCCAGTCATATGCAGGAGGTCTGGGGTTCCTGGAACCCAGGGGATAATTCAGCATAGTATCTTTTATAAGAGAATGGTGCTCATAAGCGGCAGTATAGATCGCTCTCTCATGATAGTACGAGTCGGACCCTCCGGAGACTAGGAAGGGTGCTCCATATCTTGTTGCGTCTTCGAATCCGAAATAGGTTCTGAGAAAGAGCGCGAGCACGAATATCAGGATGAGAGAGAGAAAGACCATCCATGTTCCTCTCTTTATTCCTTCATTGCCCTCTTTCCCAAATATCCTCGAGAGCAGTCTGTTTTCTGCCATAATTTTCACCTGTCTGTCTGAGCCCACCCATACCGGACCCTATATATAGGTTTTGTCTCCTTTGGCTTCATTTGTAGAGTACGGAAATTATTTTGACCTCTTTCAGAAGTCAAACTCGCAACTATCGTTGCTCGTTTCACCCAAACTTAAAGGGAGCGCAGACTCTCCCGGATGTGACAAAACTGAATCAGAAGAAGATACGCTGGATAGTGCGGCATTGTGC
>WALJ01000054.1 GCA_015522885.1 Thermoplasmata archaeon | reverse complement strand
CGCACTTCAGTCGATGGTCCAGAAAACTCAGGGGTCTGTCCTTGCTTATGGTGGTGAGCCAAAGAGCGACTTTAGCAAGTTCCACGGCCATAGGATTGATATCAACACCGTATATGCAATGTGAAACTATAAGCCTTCTTGCCTCATTGATATCCATTTCTTCAGAAACCTCAGAAACAGCATCCACTAGTCTCTGTGCTAGATATTCCACGGCACCCACGAGAAAATGTCCCGAACCCATGGCTGGGTCCAGAACTTTTGTTGAAAGGAAAGCATCCATTATTTCTTCTTTTCCTTCAAGCCCTTTTGTTTTCTCATCTACAATAGGCCCAAGGGTGTTCTCGACAATGTAATCCACTATGTAATCTGGTGTATAGTATGAGCCGGTCGCCTTTCTTTCACCTTTATCGGTGGCAAGATACAACCCTCCTTTTCTCACTTTCATATCTTCGGGGAAATCCTCGAAGTTCTTTTTTCTCTTTCTCTTTGCATTATACTCATCCAAGCTCATCCATTTTTTTCCGTCGCTGACCATATCTTCTTCTGCTATCTTCAGCCTATATTCCAACAATCCTTCGTATATTCCTCCAAGATGCCTTATTTCGAGCGTGGAGTAGTCTATGAAGTCGCCGGTTATCCCATGTGCGTTTGTCCTCGAAAGCAGGTCTATGGCCTCTGCCATGTAAGTGTCTCCTATCTTCCATCTATCAAGCGCTCTCTTTGCGAAAAGACCTCCATTATAGGGTGGAACATAGAGCTTCTCCTTGCTTATTCCCATAGCTTCGCTACCGTAATTTATGAGAGTGAAAGAGTCCTGGAGTTTGTTCCATAGTCCAGTACTTCCTCGGGAATATTTCGGTTTGTTTCGCCACACCTCGTTCTTCACCTTATAAATACTGTAATTTTCCCTATAACTCGAGTTTTCTATACTCAAAAGTCCCTTCCCTTCGGCATAGAGCAGAAATAACATCCTATAGAGGACTATCATGGCATTTTGCTGTACATTCTTTATGTCTTTCTCTCTGTTTTTATCCAGTTTGTTCTCCAGATGCGAGAAAAAGCCCTCGGAAAGCCTTCTTAAAGCCCTGTAAACTCTTTCCTTTAGGTCATCTCCCACCTTTTCGGCGTAATCTCTCGAACGTTTTAGAACCCTGTCAAGAAATGCTTTTCCGCTCTCATCTTCGATGAACGCTTTAAGTCTGAAAAAATTGTAAAAATATCTGAAATTTCCCTTGCCCTCTTCTATCATGTACTCAAGGTTCACTTCATAGTAAGTGTCTTCTGGTTTTCCTTCGAAGAAAAGCCTCCACACTCTGCCATTGGTGAGTATCCCCCATCTTTTCCTGTTGTATCTCAGATACCCGACGACCTGTCTGCTGGGTCCTCCATCCAGTCTAACATTCCATTCCTTTGCGTCTCCGAGCCCTGTCGCATCTCTGTATCTTTCTTCGCCTTCCTTAGTGTATGCCGAATCTTCGTCTTTTTTGTCCCTGAAAAACAGATAATCTGGTCTTTTACTGAGAGATGTCGTTTCCTGAACGATTATGTGATGGCCCAGCACATCTCTCAATATTGGTTTTATAAGGTTCTCTTCAAGCTGCGCCTCATTCATTTTTTCATATTGGAGGACATCGTATCTTTTCCATATTTCTCTAGCCCTTTCAAAGCCCATCTTGTAACTCTCATCTTTCCAGTCTGCCAAATCGTCTAGCATCTTTTCAAGAAAATACTCTGAGAATAATCTCCGATTTCTTACAGATGCAGGAAGTATGCTAGTCATCCGGTGCCTATAAATGAGTTCACATAAGAAACTTTTGTTAGAACCTCCTCTCCACTCTTTTCCCTTCGCCTTTTCTCTTTTCCACCACCGTGCTCCCACCCGACGGCAGAGCGCTCACCAGTTCGTCCACATCCGCATCCATTTCCTTTGAGAGCTTCTTGGCGATTACTTCCTTTCTTTCATCACCCGGCACTATGATATAGTACTCATCGCACCACCTGTGCATGGCCGAGATCGGAGCGCAGGTGAGGATCCTTTCGTCCCTGTAATTCACGAGTCCGAGAGCGAGTTTCAGTTCTGCCCTGACATAGTTCCTCTTCCCCCGTATCACGAAGGCACCTCTTGCCAGAAATTCACCGGCCTGT
>WALJ01000053.1 GCA_015522885.1 Thermoplasmata archaeon | reverse complement strand
TCCACTCTCGTCTCGTAGAGGAACATGCAGTTCACGGGACATGTGCCAACGCAGGCACCGCAGTACATGCACTTATCACGGTTTATGCCTATCATCGAAGTCCTGCCTATGACTTGGGAGCGTAGGGTACGCCCCATTTCTCATAGAGTTTTTCTATCTTCTCGGGGTACTTGTAATCCTTCGGCATCACATCCGCATCGGGATAGAGGTCAAGGCCCATCGGGTGTGTGTTCGGGTTCTTCTTGAGCCACTCTTCCATCGGTATCCCGAACTTGCTCTCCACTTCTTTCCTGTACTCGGGTCCGGTGTTGTAGGAGCAGAACGGGATTATCCTGTGGTCCGGCGTGGTGTAGTGTATCACGCACCTCTTTATCCTCTCTATGTCGTAGTTATACAGGTCCTGGAAGTGCATGGAGCCTATGAACAGCGTGCGCCAGTGGAACTTGCCCACCGAATCTTTCGTCCCTTTCATGAAAACGCCTTTCAGTATCGAGAGGATGTCCACGCCCTTCGGTGCCTTTGACTTATCCACATGCCTCTTCAGTATCTTGTAAGCCTTCAGAGCGCCTCTCATTTTCCCCATCTTCTCCAGCTCCCCGCTCTGTACAAGCTCAAGTGCATCGTCCAGCAGGCCGTCGGCATCCAGAAATCGAGATATGGAAGTAATCTTTCCGGTCTCATCCCTGAACAGGTATGCGGCGGCTCCGCAGGCAGGATGGCTTGTGAACGCTACCTTCGGCTCCTTCATTATCTGAGATACCAGTTCGGCAAGTATCGCTCCGGCAGGTATCGGGAAGAAATCCTCGGGCCCTTCTATGAAATCGGTCTGATTGGCAAGGTCCTTCATCAGGTCTCCGGTGGTGTATCTACCCTTTATCCTTTCATTCTGATTTATCCTGCCTGCAAACGAGACAGGCTGGAAGTTCACGGCCCTGATAACATCCAGATTTTCAAGAGCAAATCTCACTATCCTTCCGACCTCATCGTCATTTATTCCTCTGACTATTACAGGCACCAAAACCGTGGAAAGAGGCTTGGGTGTTGTGTGTCTGGCATATTCTATCGCCATGAACTTGTCTTTCAGAAACATCGGTCTGCTTCTCGCCTTTATGTATGTCTCCTCCTTGAACCCGTCGAACTGCAGGTATACGGTGTGCATTCCCGCATCTATCATCTTCTGTGCGAAGTTCGGGTCTCTGGCCATCCTTATGCCGTTGGTGGCGACCTGTATCTGGGCAAAACCCATCTCTTTTGCCATTTTAACGGCCTCGAGAAAATGAGGATACACAGTGGGCTCTCCGCCGGCGAACTGTATCGCAGGTGTGGGCACAGGTCTCTCTTCCCTGAGATCCTTCATCATCTGTCTCACCGTCTCGAGATTCGGCTCGTAGACATAACCGGCAGCATTGGCATTTGCAAAGCATATCGGGCATTTCAGATTGCATCTGTTTGTGAGGTCTAGATTTGCAAGGGATGTATGGCTGAAATGCACGGGACACCCTTCGCAGGAAGGAGGAAAACCATCGACAACCTTGGCGACAGGGTCTTTCACACCTATGCCGTCAACCGCCCACTTTTCAAGTCTGAGATAGGCTTCAACATCGCCGAAATAGACATCTATGAACTCTCCGTGCTCGGGGCAGACCTTCTTGTACATCACCTTTCCGTTTTCCTCGTAGATTGTCGCAGGTATGACTTTTTTGCATTCGGGGCACAGAGAGAGTGTCTGCTTCGGCAAACCCTTCGGAAGCCTGCTTTTCTGGATTACTTCCATTTTTAACACCTTGTATGCACGATAAGGATTTTTAACTTAAAGCTTTTGTAGTCGAAGCCGCTACAAATGACTGAAAAGGATAGAAAAAAATTCGATTCTGATAAGAAACTATTATATACTCACATCGTTTTTCCTGTCACGGTGATAATTTGACGAACGGAACAAATCCTCAGGGATATGACCAACAGGATTATCCTCAACAGCAGACACCTCAGCAACAGTACAATCAACCACAACCGGTACCACAGCCGCAGTACGCTCCTCCACTCCCGCCACCGCAGCCGGTAAGGCAGTATCCACCGGGATACAATCCCGAGAAGGAGAGCATAAAGAGTATGCTGAACATAGCAGGAATAGTTGCAATAATATTCGGAGTACTTCTAGCTCTATGGGGGGCATGGTCTATATATGCAGTTAGTCAGTGGGATGCATTGTACCATAGCATGGGGTCAGCATACTCCGTAGGTGCAGGTGCTTATATAGTTGCAGCGCTGCCATTGATATTTGGAGTATTGGACTTCATAATATTCATGCAGACAAAGACAATATCCGCCATGGTCGACAGAAGACAGTATGTGGAAGCAAAATCGAAGACCCTCATATGGACCATACTGGGCTTCATCCTAGGAGGAGTGATAATCGGCATAGTCCTGCTCATAGCCTATCTGAAATTCGACCCCCTCATAAGGGCACAGATGCAGCAGTATCCTCCGAGACAGCCCTATCAACAGGCTCCTCAACAGCCACAGTATCAGCATCAGCAGCCCTACCAGCAGGCTCCACCGCCGCAGCCGGTTCAGGAGCCTCAGCCACAGCAGCCACAGTATCAGCAGTATCCACCGCAGTAAAAACCATTTTTTCTCTTTTTATCAATCCATGCACAGCAGCGCTATGAATTCGTTGAGTTCCATTCCGTCTTCCCATTTCATTATGTAGCCTCCGTGCGTGCTTTTCCGTATTTTAGGGATTCTTCTGTGCAGTAGCGAGTTCCTTCCCTCAAGACCTTCCATCTCAAGGCTGAATATTCGCCACGCATCTCCACGGTAAGATTTTAGGCGATAGGCATAAATCGGCACCAACCCCGCTCTTTCACACTCCTCTTTCATCCTCTCCGCCTGCTCCTGCGCTCTCCCGCTGTTCTGGGAGAATGTAACCTTCTTCGAAGACGAGCTTTTCACCTCTATCGGTAGCGAGAAATCCGAGCGAATGGCAACTAAGTCAACACCGAAAGAGCCTGCCGCACGGACGACCATGAACGGTCTTCTTTTGATGGAAGAATAATTCTCTTTCTCCCGCTCACTGCATCCTTTGATGACCTTTTCAAGCACATTATCGTCGGCCCGAAGTATGCCTTTCAGCTCACGCTCGTACGCGCCGGGTTTCACGAGGAGAAAATATCAAACGAGTTAAATAGCTTTTGGTTTCGATGCTGTGTGGTGTGTTATACACGTGTTTGTATACGGATATGAATCGTTTGTTCTGTTCGTTTCGATGCTGTGTGGTGTGTTATACACGGACATATGTCACATTTATAGTCGCCGACCTAACTTTGTTAACTTACGATTTGTGCAAATAGCTTTTGTCGGGTCACTTCGCCTTCTTCCAGAGGGCTTTACGAGGAGCGACAGCTCCGAGCAGACCTTCCTTGTGGAAGGATGTGGGAGGAACGATGGTTCCGAGCTTTACTCCTGTTAAGGAGTAATAATCAGGAGAATTCCTCTGTAATTCTCCCTCGGGACTACCAGTCGGAGACTTCATTAGTTTAGAAGGTTATGTCCCTGACTATAATAGTCTTAGAACTGCAGACGCCTTTACGCGCTCTATTGCACGGTTTGTTAATAAGGGTTTTGAATGGAGTCCGTGAAACAGGGAAAGGCAGGCGATATATCTCCGATTTTGTACGATACACGATACAGAATTTGGTGTTTTTGTACTGTGCAGTGTACAAAATTTTAAATATTTGTACGGTATACCATACAATATGGAGCCGTATGACTCGATAGTCACAGACTGGATGGAATTCGAGATTCCGAAGTTCTATAGGAGAGATATCGAGCTGGACAGAGAACTCGCGGAAGACTTCATAATCGCTATAATCGGGCCGAGAAGGAGCGGAAAGACCTATTTCATGTACCAGCTGATGAGCGAACTCACGGAGCATGTCGAAAGGAAGGAGATATTCTACATAAATCTGGAGGATGACAGGCTGATACCTCTCCGACCGGAGACGACGGACCGGCTGATGGAAAGCTTCGACGAGCTTTACGGGCCCCATAGGGAAATATGGCTGTTTCTGGATGAGATTCAGAACCTTGAGAACTGGCAGGCATGGCTGAAAAGAATACGCTCTCTCAGGAAAGAGGCCAGAATCGTCATTTCCGGCTCCTCCGCAAAGCTTCTCTCAAGAGAGATGGTCACCGGGCTGCGGGGCAGGGTCTATCCGGTGGAAATCCTGCCCGTGAGCTTCGGGGAATATGTGAGATTCAAGGGCGAGAACCCGGATGAGATTGCGAAAAGACCCCTTGGAAAGAACGCATCGGCTGCAAGAAAGCTCTTCAGAGAGTACATGGAAAGGGGCGCATATCCTGCAATAGCCTTCGGGGATTTCGGAGCCGAGACAAGGATGGAGATAGTACGAACATATTATGAAACGATGATATTAAGGGATGTGGTGGAGCGCTATGAGGTCCGGGATATCACCCTGCTCAGAGCCGTGTCCAAACTTCTGCTGAACAGTGTCGCTTCGGAGTTCACATTCACGAAACTGCACAACAATCTGAAATCCATGGGCTTTAGCCCGTCGAAATCCACGGTCATCGATTATGTCGGTTATTTCGAGGATGCGTATCTTTTCTTCACGGTGAGCCGATGGACAGGCTCGGAAAAGAAGAGCCAGAGTTCGCCAAAAGTCTATGCGGTGGATGTCGGGATGATAGACACCCTGACATTCACGGCATCCGGCGAGAGGGGGCGGAGGCTGGAGAACACGGTCTTTATGGAGCTCATGAGAAGAAAAAAGAAGGTGTTTTACTACCGCAACGGAAAGGAGTGCGACTTCATTATCTACGAGAAGGACAGGCCGACGGAAGCGATACAGGTAACCGAAAGCCTTGAAGAGAACAGAGACAGGGAGTTAAAAGGTCTCAGGAAGGCGATGGAAGATATCGGAGCGAAAAGAGGGCTGATTCTAACGGAGAACGAGAGAGCGGAGATAGAGGGTATAGAGGTATTGCCTGTGTGGCTGTGGCTGCTGAAGAGTGAAAAGGGTTAAAGATATAATATTTTACATCATAAAATAACACCGCAACTAAGTATTTATACCACCTTATTTAAGGGGAAAATGATAACATGCCGACCTGTTTCAGCTGTGGAAAAAACAGAAGCCGAACAAAAGAATACTACGGCCTGACAATTTGCAACAAATGCTATGAGAAATTGGGATTGGGGAATTTGGAGAATGATCTGGATACTTCCGATGAATTTCTGGAGAGAATGGTAATGGATGAGGACAAAGACTATATCGAAGCTCTCAACAGATTTGCAGCCGCATTTCCGAAAAAAGATTCGGAAGATTTGCTCGGAATGTCCCTTATAAACATTGATCACGACGAAGAAATGGACGAGATTGCCCTAAGTTCATTTATTATAGCATCCCGTGCAGTTTTACTTTTCGGAAAAGAAAACGATGAATCTGAGACAGATGTAACTAAAATACATTTTCTCCTCGGGTTGGGTACCATAATTGCTGTCTCTATAATAAGAAGAATTGGCAAAACATATGTCGGTATAAGAATGGGTGTGGATGAAGAGGAAATAGAGTACCATATCTTTGGTGAGTTCTATATGACGATGACCGGTATCCTCAACGAGATGAGATATGCCGACACAGACTTTGAATTCAGAGATATGGTCCTGAGACTTTATGAGATGATTACGGGATACTGTCCCGAGGAACAGAGCATAGATTGAGCGAATACTCCTGCATTGTAGTCCGGTTCCCTAAAATAAGGGGAGGAGGGGGAGCGCAC
>WALJ01000052.1 GCA_015522885.1 Thermoplasmata archaeon | reverse complement strand
GTAATAGGTACGGGAAGGTCTGATTTCCCGAATCAGGTGAACAACTCCCTCGGATTCCCGGGAATATTCAGGGGAACTCTCGATGTCCATGCCCGCACGATAACCGACGAGATGGCAATATCCGCTGCGTACGAACTCGCAAAAGTCGCCGAAGAAAGGGGACTGCATGCGGATTACATAATACCGAACATGGACGAATGGGAGGTATTTCCCAGAGAGGCAACGGCTGTCGGTATGAAAGCGATAGAGCAGGGAGTAGCCAGAAGAAAGATGAGCCGGGACGAGCTTTACCACATGGCCGAGGAAAGGATAAAGGAGACGAGGGAAAAGGTGAAGCATCTCATGGAAGTGGGATACATACCTTCGCTTCCCAAGGACCTATAACCCCCTTTCTTTCATTCAGGAGGGAGATTCTGGAGAGATTGAGCACGGGTTTCGGGCCTCTCGATGCGCTCCTCGGCGGCGGCATAGAGAGAAATACGATAACCGAGGTATACGGTGAGGCAGGCAGCGGCAAGACAAACCTCGCTCTCCTCCTGACAAAATCCTGCATCCTGCAGGGAAAAAAGGCATTCTATGTGGACACGGAAGGGGTGTCCATAGACAGACTTAAGCAAATATCCGGCTCTGATTTCGAAAAGGTGGCCTCTGACTTCATGCACACACAGTGCTATTCCATGAAGGATCAGGAAAAATCCGTGCAGAGCGCTCTCAGAGCGCTTGAAAGCGGGAAAATAGGCCTGATAGTCGTGGATTCCATAAGCGGGTTCTATCGGCTTGACCTCGGAACGGACGAAGAATCAGGAGGCGTGCGCTCTCTGACAATGCAGATGATAGGTCTGCTTACCGAGGCGAGAAGATACGGGGTTCCGGTGCTGATAACCAATCAGGTCTATACGGACAGGGAGCGGAGGGAATACAGGCCGATAGGGGGGCACATAGTGGACCACTATGCGAAAACGATAATCAGGCTGGACAAGATTAACGGGGGAAAGAGAAGGGCTGTTCTTATGAAGCACCGCTCCAGAAAGGAGGGGGATTTCGTGATTTTCAGGATAGCGGAGAGGGGGTTTGAAGAGGTTGGTGGACAAGACGATGAGCCCTGAAGGCGATAGAGAGAAGCGGATATTGAAACGCGAGGATGCGCTCTTCTACACCACAGTTCTGATTCTCGTCATTCTGATGTTTGTCACGGCCTTTGCCGGATATCTTCTTCTTGCTCAGATAATTTCTTATGTTTTGATGATATATCTGGTAGCAGTGGCTCAGATAGAATGGAAGAGAAGAGGAAGAAAGTGGTGGTAGCTCTAACAAAATGAAACAGATAAAATTATAATCGGTAATGTCGATGCTTTTAGAGACTGGTCTCATGTCAAGGATATGGTCAATGGTTACATTTTACTGGCTGAAAAAGGCAATTCCGGAGAGGTATACAATCAGGGTTCCATGAGAACGAATTCTGTTTTGAGCTATATTCTGTTGAGTCTGGAAGAGGCCGGATGGAAAATCAGTAAGATAGGCTTCATCCCGAAACTCGATAAATGTACGCTCTTCTTGAATAACAAACATCCTGATAAAAAATGACTTAATATATCTATCGCTAATGTATGCCTCCGATTTTTCGCATTGGGTGAGACCTGCTCATTCAACCGAAATCCACAGGTCTTCACCCAGTTCCTTAGCCCTCCGGCAGTAAGGTTGCTGTACCGCCTTAGGGTTCATTCTTCTGTGAGTGCATATAGATATCGTGCGGTTTCCGGAAATAACAGAAAGCACGATGGATAGAAGGCTTCCGAAGGAAGTCCGGACCAAGGTAAAACTAAAGAAAAACTTGAGTCTTACATCCCGAGAGATTTTTTTCTCAAAAATTGTTTTCTTAGTAGAAGGTGAGATTGAATTTGGAGCTCTGCCTATTTTTGCAGAAGATATGGACTTTGAGTTTAACAATAACGGTGTTACTATAATTGGGGTCGGAGGGAAGGATAATTTTGAAATATATATGAAATTATTAAAATCATTTGACATTCCTTACTTAGTTATGTGTGATGGTGATGCAGTTATGAAGGTAGAAGGAGGCAATTTACCAAGCATCTTTAGGCAATTAAAAAATCTTTCATTGGTAGATGAAAAAGATTTAAAAATCGTAAAGAGCTTATAGTCGGAGACATAACCTTCCAAACTAATGATGTCTCCGAGTAGCAGCCGCCGACCTGAGGAAGGCTATCTGTCAAAGATATAAGTTAACAAAGTTAGCTCGGCGACTATAATTGAAGAAAAGGGTGGAAAAAAGAAGATTGAAGAAAAAAACTTTGGTAAAATAAAGAAGATTCTTCCGAAATATGATTGCATTCCCCTCTCAAACACCTTTGAGAATGTACTAAAAAAGGAAGGGTATGAAAAATTACTTGAAGAAGCGAAAAAGGTTGTCGGGAAGAGTAAACCCAGAATAGGAAGATATATTGCTGAAAGAATAATTGAGGATGGTAAAGATATACCCAAGGAATTTCTCGAACTAATTGAATATATAAAAAGTAAGATTGGTGATATTGGATAGAACTGGATTATTCTATAGCCTTTTATTATTTTATGAAGCACCCGATGGGAAAGTGCCGAAAACTAATTAAGCCCCCTTTGTATCCGCAAGCAGTGATACCATGAAGGTAACATTCAGCATAATAAAAGCGGATGTAGGCGGATGGCCGGGGCACTCTCTGGTTCATCCGAAGCTGATAGAGAGCGCAGAAAAGGATCTTGAAAAGGCAAAGAAAGACAGGCTTCTCAGAGACTTCCATGTAACGCATGTCGGAGACGACCTCGAGCTGATAATGACGCACACCAAAGGCGTTGATAACAAAGAAATTCACAAGCTGGCATGGAACACCTTCGAGAAGGCAACCGAAGTGGCAAAGGAACTGAAGCTCTACGGCGCCGGTCAGGACCTCCTGAGTGATGCTTTTTCCGGCAATATCAAGGGAATGGGGCCCGGAGTGGCGGAGATGGAATTCACGGAGAGACCGGGAGAGCCGGTGATAGCATTCATGATGGACAAGACGGAACCGGGAGCGTTCAATCTGCCGATATACAGGATGTTCGCAGACCCGTTCAACACACCCGGACTTGTCATAGACCCGTCCATGCATGCGGGATTCGTGTTCGAGATATGGGACATAATGGAGCACAAAAAGGTTCTTATGAGCACTCCCGAGGAAACCTATGACATACTGGCGCTCATCGGTGCGAAATCAAGGTTCGTTATAAAGAGAGTCTTCCCGAAGAAAGGAGGGAAACTGCCTGCGGATGAGCCTGCGGCGGTAATCTCCACCGAAAAACTCTATCAGATAGCAGGAGAATATGTCGGCAAGGATGACCCTGCCGGCGTTGTGAGAGCGCAGAGCGGACTTCCGGCGCTCGGCGAAGTCCTGGAACCATGGGCATTCCCGCACCTGGTATCCGGATGGATGAGAGGCTCGCATAACGGGCCTATAATGCCTGTAGGTGTGAAGAACGCGAAGTGCACGAGATTCGACGGCCCTCCGAGAGTCGTGGCCCTCGGCTTCCAGCTTGCGAACGGAACGCTTGTCGGACCGACCGACCTCTTCGACGACCCTGCCTTCGATTACACGAGGGAAAAGGCGCAGTATGTGGCGGAGTACATGAGGAGACACGGCCCCTTCGAGCCTCACAGACTGCCTCTGGAGGACATGGAATACACCACGCTTCCGAATGTGATGAAGAACCTGAGCAAGAGGTTCGAAAAACTCTAAACCCATTTTCTACATGATTTTTTTATTCCTCTGAGGGGGTGTCAGGAGGGGGATTTTCCCATTTATAGTTGCTGACCTGACTTTGTTAACTTATGATTTGTGCAAAGGGTTTTTGGCAGGTCAGCTACTGATAGTCAGGCGCATCATTAGTTTGGAAAGTTATGTCTCTGACTATAGTATAGCCCCGGGCAGATTCAGAAAGGCTTTTCTTCCGAAGAAAACCCTGGAAAAGAAACAAGCGATTTTCAATCGCTTTAGAAAGGATTTTTCCCAGCGACACTAAACTTCCATTCGGAAGTTTGTGCCTCATTTCATTCGGAAAATCCCGTAAAAAGAACAGGCGACTTGCAGTCGCCTAAGTATAGCCCCGGGCAGATTTCAGACTTCCTTTCAGAACCCTTCTGTCCAAAAACTTCGTTTTTGTCCATCGAACCTCCGCCTTTTATCCTCAAAAGGCTTGGCCCGAATCTGCCTTTGCCCATTGTTGAAAATTAGTTAGTAGCCCCGTCCAGATTCGAACTGGAGTCCAGGGATCCAGAGTCCCCGATGATTGACCGCTACACTACGGGGCTATTTTGACTTTCTTATTCAAAGGGTGTTGGG
>WALJ01000051.1 GCA_015522885.1 Thermoplasmata archaeon | reverse complement strand
TTCCGTTCCTTCCCATCCCTGGATTCGGCTGATGCCCGGTCATTGCCGTGGTGCTGTTGTCCAGAATCACATATATGAGCTTCTTTTTGTTGTATATCGCATTCACAAGCCCGGGAATTCCGGAGTGGAAGAACGTCGAATCGCCGATGAATGCAACGGGAAGCTGGTCGGTGACCTCTGCGAATCCGCTGCTGCTGCCTATGCTCGAACCCATGCAGAGAAGGTAGTCCGCAAGCTCATACGGCGGCTGGATTCCAAGTGTGTAGCATCCTATATCCGTGGGATAAATAACTTTGTCCTTATCCTTCATGAACACCTTTCTGGCCGCATAGTATGTTGCCCTGTGGGGACAGCCGGGGCAGAGCGCGGGAGGTCTGCCGGGCAGCTCTATCTTCTCATACTCGGGCTTTCTTTCCTCGTATTCCATGCCGAGCACGGAGCACAGTCCCTTTCTCACGACATCGGGATTGTACTCGTAGAGCCTCGGAAAATGGCCTGTATACTTCCCGTAAATCGGTAGTTCCGGTCGGTGCATTTTCGAATAGACATAGGCATATTCCTCGAGGTACGGTTCGAGCTCTTCCACCACTATAAGCATCTCTATATCCCCTATGAACTCCCTGAAAAGTCCGGAGGGGAAGGGATGAGTGAAGCCCAGTTTCAGGATCCTATAATCTATTTCAAGCTCCTCCACTTCCTCCATTAGATAGTTGAATGCGGCCCCTGATGTAAGAAAACCTATCTTTCCGCTGCCGATTATCCGGTTAAATTCCGATTTGTCCGCCATTTCCCTTGCCTTTTCCTCCTTTTCGAGGAGTATTCTGTGCTGTTTTCTCGCCACGGCAGGTACTGTCACGAACCTGAAAGGGTCCTTGTCGAAATGCCCCTCTTTTACGGGCTCTTTTCGGTCTCCGAACTCGATGACACCTCTGACATGGCTTATCCTTGTGGTCGTCCTGAGGAGAATTGGGGATTCCAGTTCCTCCGAGATATCAAAACCCTTTCTCGCCATTTCCTTTGCTTCCTGAGGGCTGGACGGCTCAAGCATCGGCACTCCGGATATCTTTGAGTAAATTCTGTTATCCTGCTCGTTCTGGGAGCTGTGCATGGAGGGGTCATCTGCGGTTACCACCACCAAACCGGCCCTGACACCCGTATAAACGGCGGTCATGAAGGCATCCGATGCTACGTTGAGACCGACGTGCTTCATCTGCGTCATCGAGCGAATGCCGGATGATGCCGCGGCGGCAACCGTTTCCATGGCTACCTTCTCATTGACGGAGTACTCGAAGTGAATTCCCGCCTCTTTCGCTATTTTCGAAAGCGTGTCGCCTATCTCGGAAGACGGGGTCCCCGGATATGAGGCAGACATATACATGCCCGCTTCCAGAGCGCCTCTCGCTATTGCCTCGTTCCCGAGGAGCATCATCTTCGTTCCCCTTTCTCCGTGGACGAGCTTGTTCATAAATGCACCTCACAGGTTTTCCTGTGTGAACTGCTCTTTTTTGAGCAGAAGTTCCCATCGCCTGTCGACATGCTTCTGCATGATATCTATCTCGTCATCGGGCAGATATCTGAACCTTCCCTGCAGTTTGAGATACTCTCCGACAGGGATTTGTTTCGGCCTCTGGGTTATCCTGTACTTCCCGTATTCGACCTCATAAAGCGGGAACATCCTGCTTGCAACGGCCTTTCTTGAGACTTCCACGCTTATCTCGGGCGGATGTTTCCATCCTGTCGGGCAAGGTGAAAAAATCTGAATGAATTTCGGACCTTTTATCGACTTTGCCTTTTTCAGTTTTGCAACAAGGTCCTCCGGATACGCTACCGTTGCGGTTGCCACATAGGGAATCTCGTGGGCAACCATTATCTCGGCCACACTTTTCTTGAACTCTGTCTTCCATTCATGTTTCTTTCCCACAGGTGTCGTCGTTGTCCACGCACCGTAGGGAGTCGAGCCGGACCTCTGGATTCCCGTGTTCATATATGCTTCGTTGTCATACATCACATATATCGCATTCGTCCCCCTCTCGGCCATTCCGGAGAGCGCCTGTATCCCTATGTCCGCAGTACCTCCGTCTCCTGCGAAACCGAGCACCGTTATCTCATCCTCAAGGCCTTTGGTTTTGAGTGCTGCCTCCATTCCGGAGAGCGCGGCACCCGTGACCTCGAAAGCAGTGTAAAGCAAAGGCGTCTTCAGCGTTGCCTGGGGCCATATACCGGGTATAACCGCCCAGCAGCATGCCGGAATGCTCACTATGGTCTTCGGACCCAGCGCTTTGAGGACATATCTCATGGCTATCGTCGCACCGCAGCCCTGACATGCCACATGCCCTTGCATCATGTATTCTTCTCTAGGTACGGTTGTTTTCACCATTCACTCACCTCCTTTAAGGTCTACCCACATCATCTCACTGTCCAGTCCGTGGTCTTTCACTCTCAGAGCATTCCTGAACGTGTCTTCCAGCATCTTCGCCGTGACATCCCTGCCGCCTATACCTATGAGGTAGTTCTTTATCTTCGGCCTTGCATCCGTATTGTATATTGCGCTCTTCACTTCGCTGAACATGGCTCCGCCGTATCCGAAGGTGAACGAACGGTCCATAACGCCTATCACCTCGACACGCTTGGCGATGTCCTGAAACTCTTCGTATGGGAACGGTCGGAATACCCTCATCTTTACAAGACCTATCTTGTGCCCCTCGGAGCGCAGCTTATCAATCACATCTCTGGCCGTGCTGACCATGGTTCCGGCGCCGACCATCACGACATCGGCATCTTCCGTCCTGTATTCTTCGACAAGGCCGTGGTAATCCCTTCCGAAGATATCGGCATATTCCTTCGTAACTTCTCTTATTCTCTTTCTGGCCGCTTCATAAGCCTTCGCTATGATGTACCTGAACTCCATATGCCAGTCAGGCATAACCAGAGAACCGAAGCCCTTTGGGTCATCCACGTTCAGATAATCGGGCGGATTGTACGGAGGAAGGAAATCATCCACGAGCTCCTGATCGGGAATTTCCACCCTTTCCACGGTGTGGGAGAGAATGAAGGCATCCTCGATAGCCATGGCAGGTATGAGCACGTCCCTGCTCTCCGCCACTTTATATGCCTGTATTATCGTATCGAGAACCTCCTGATTGCTTTCCACATAGAACTGCATCCATCCCGTATCTCTCTGGGATATCGTGTCTCCGTGGTCAGCCCATATATTCCACGGAGGACCCAGAGCTCTGTTGACTGCGCCCATGACTATCGGCAGTCGGGCACCGACGGCCCAGTGGAGCATCTCGTGCATGAGGGCAAGACCGTGAGATGAGGAAGCGGTGTATGTCCGGACACCTGTGTTCTCGGCGGCTATACATGCGGCCATTGCACTGTGCTCACTCTCCACCTTTATGTACTGGGTATCGAGCTCTCCATTTGCAACGAATTCGGCAAGCTCTTCAACTATGGTTGTCTGGGGGGTTATCGGATAAGCGGCTACAACATTCACCTTTGAAAGCTTGACTCCCCAGGCATTCGCCTGATTTCCCGTGAGCGTGAGCCTCATTTCGATTCCTCCTGAACCATTTCAATGGCATTAACGGGGCATTCGTGGGCGCATATCCCGCAGCCTTTGCAGAAGAAATAATCTATCTTCGGGACTTCATCGAACTTTGCCCCTTCCTTCGGGTTCGGGACTATGGAAATGGCCACATCAGGGCAGAACTTCCAGCAGAACATGCAGCTTATGCACTTGTCATAGTTTATCACGGGTCTCACCGTCCTCCATGTGCCTGTGTTGTTGAATGTGGAAGGTACGTCGGTTATGGTTGCATATGGT
>WALJ01000050.1 GCA_015522885.1 Thermoplasmata archaeon | reverse complement strand
CTGTCAAGCTCATCAATTGTTAGCCATTTTACAGGTCTTTTCTCTATTGGCCGAGACATAGACCCGCATACACTTATTAGTTAAAAAGGTTTCGTCGTTGACTATAATAATGTCTCTGACTAGGAGTCGCTGACCTGATTAAGCCCTCCTGACGGAAGGCAAACTCGGAGCTGTCGCTCTTCGTAAAGTCCTCCTGACGGAGGGCAAACTCGGAACTGTCGTTCCTCGTCTAACCCTCTGAAAGAAGGCGAAGCGACCGGAGGAAAGCTGTCTATCAAAGATATAAGTTAACAAAGTTAGGTCGGCGACTATAATTCGGGATGCCGGACCATCTCACGGCAGCACGGCGGCAAGAAGCATCAACAGGAACCCCACGAGGAGCGCATAGACCATGAACGAGAACTGCCTGCTTCTTCTTTCCGGCCTTTCTTTGTTGATTGTGTTCATGTAGATGTTCGATACCTTGTAAAGCCCACTGTTATAGTATCCTCCTTCGGAGAAACCGGCACCCGTAAGGCCTCCCGCAATTATCAGGAAAATGCCGAAGTAGAAGAGAGAAGTCCTGAAAGCGTACATGCCGGAACCGCTCAGTATGCTGAGGAGTGCCAGAACACCCGCTATGATGCAGACCCATATACCCACGTTTCGAAGCAGACACAGCACCCAGTTGCATCTCATATATCCCATATATCTTTATCCATATATAAAGTTTTTCACATCCGGAAGCGTCAGGAATAAAGGTTAATATCCCTGCCCATTTCACACCGTGAATCTCACCGCATACATTCCCGGCAGGAAGTTTCCGTCAATATCCGTTACAGGCACGGGATGCGCTCTCAACTGCGCTCACTGCAAACGCCACTACCTCGAGGGAATGATACCGGCGGAGACACCGGAAAAGCTACTGGAGGTTCTGGAGCGCATCTCCGCAGACGGAGCGAACGGCTTCCTTCTCAGCGGAGGCGCGAGGGAGGACGGAAGCGTTCCGATAGAACCCTTCGCACGCCTCATACGAAAGGTGAAAATATATTCCGATTTTCTTGTGAATGTCCATGTCGGCCTTGTCAGGGAAAGCACGATAAACGCGCTCAAAACAATGCACCCTGACATGGTATCTCTCGATGTCGTCGGAGCGGATGAGACCGTTAAGGAGGTCTACCATCTGGAGAGGAGCGCCGATGATTATCTCAATGCGCTGAAGATTCTCGACGAGGAGGGAATAAAGCATTCGCCGCATGTCACGGTCGGCCTCCATTACGGGAAGATTTTAGGGGAATACAGGGCAATAGATGCGATAAAGGAGAGCAGGGCGGTGAAGATTGTTATAAATGCCCTTATACCCACGAAAGGCACACCCATGGAGGCCATGGCCCCACCACCGGTGGATGAGATAAAGAAGATCATAGACCACACCGAAGGGTTCGAAGGCGAACGCGTTTTGGGGTGCATGAGGCCGAGAACAGGGGATTACTGGGAAATAGAGCGCTATGCGATAAAAAATGGATTTTCAGGCATTGTTCTTCCGACAGATAAAACAAGGAAATGGGCGGAGGAGAACGGTTACGGATGGAAGATAGAGGAAAGGTGCTGCGTTTTTTGATGGCAGAAAATCTTAAATGCTCCGGAGTGCATACGGTTTTATGTGGTTTCCAAACGCCTTCTGGCCTGCGTTTTTCGCAGTCGGTATGGGGGCGCTCATCCTCGCGCTCATCCTCCGCTCCGGAATAAAGAGGCCCGGGAACATCCCCGCATTCATCCTTTTCACGGCATTCTTCCTCTGGTCCTTCGGTGAGATGCTGGAGAGACTTGCAGGGCCGCCTCCCGCGGACGAAGCCATGGCCTTTCTCGGAGCAAGGGTCCTTTTCATCGGAATAGCCCTTTCTCCGGCGGCTTTCATACATTTTTCCATAGAATACCCCTATATGCTGAGAATGGGCGAAAGGAGCAGAAAGGGAGTTATGGGAATTCTTTACGGCATCTCCGCATTCTTCGCAGTACTCGGGCTTTTTAACCCGGGAGCCGTGATATTTCAAGGGGTAGAGCCATACTCGGGGCTGGGTCAGGAGATATGGGGGCTCGATGAGGCACCTCTTTATACAATCTACACCTT
>WALJ01000049.1 GCA_015522885.1 Thermoplasmata archaeon | reverse complement strand
TAATTACCTTGGTCCGGACTTCCTTCGGAAGCCTTCTATCCATCGTGCTTTCTGTTATTTCCGGAAACCGCATGATGTCTATACGCACTCACAGAAGAATGAACCCTAAGGCGGTACAGCAACCTTACTGCCGGAGGGCTAAGGAACTGGGTGAAGACCTGTGGATTCCGGCTGAATAGACAGGCCCCACCCAATGCGAAAAAACGCAGGGGTGTATCAGCCACAGCTATATTAAGTTATCTTTTATTAGGGTATTATAGTCAGAGACATAACTTTCTAAACTAACGATGTCTCTGACTAGCAGTCGCCGAGCTAAGGAAGGCCCTCTGCCCCGCAATATAAGTTAATAAAGTTAGGTCGGCGACTATAATTATCCAAACTTGCTGTGGAGTTTTCGAGTTTCGGGATGAAGCCCGTATGAAGGCAAAATTTAAATATGGGTGTTTCGTATCTCTATATATCTCCTCTGGAGGCTACCTATGGAAGAAATAAAAAAAGAAGAGATAGAAAAGATGATAGCCAGACTCGAAAACGAGAAGGCGGAACTGATAGAGCAATCCATAAGGCTCGAGAACAAGAACAGATACCTCGAGAGCGAGCTTATGAGGCTTCAGAAGGAGATAAAGAGGCTTAAAAGGGAGCTTGACCGCCTGAAGGAGCCTCCGTTGATAATAGGGACCGTAAGAGAGAAGCTTCCGGACGGAAGAGTGATAATAAAGAGCAGCACCGGTCCGGATTTCATCGTCGAAGTTGCCGAGTACATAGACCCTGACAGTCTCAAAGTGGATGTCAGAGCTGCTCTGAACAAACAGAGCCTCGCTGTCATGAGCATACTCCCCCCGCCGCTCGACCCGATTGTCATAGGTGCCGAGATAATAGAGAAACCCGAGATAACCTACGAAGAGATAGGCGGGCTCAAGGACCAGATAAGAGAGATGAAGGAAGCGGTGGAATACCCTCTGCTCAATCCGGAACTTTACAAAAAGATCGGCATCGAACCTCCTAAGGGCGTGCTTCTGGTAGGGGCTCCGGGTACGGGTAAGACACTGATGGCAAAGGCCGTGGCACATCAGACGAAGGCCACTTTCATAAGGTTCGTCGGTTCCGAATTGGTACAAAAATACATAGGGGAAGGTGCGAGGCTTGTAAGGGAACTATTTTCTCTCGCAAGGGAGAAATCCCCGAGCATAGTGTTCATAGACGAACTGGATTCGATAGGCGCCAGAAGGATGGATGTCGCCACCTCCGGAGACAGAGAGGTTCAGAGAACGCTCATGCAGCTTCTGGCAGAACTCGACGGCTTTGACCCGATAGGGGATGTGAAAATCGTCGGAGCCACGAACAGACCGGACATACTCGACGAGGCTCTTCTCAGACCGGGGAGATTCGACAGGATAATCGAGATTCCTCTGCCCGACCATGAGGCAAGAGTTGAGATATTCAGAATACACACGAACAACATGAGTATTGCCGAAGACGTTTCCTTGGAAGAGCTGGCCGGCAAATGCAACGGTTCCAGCGGTGCGGAGATAAAAGCGATATGCACTGAGGCGGGAATGTTCGCAATAAGGGACGGCAGAGACTTCGTGAGGATGGATGACTTCGAAAGTGCAATAGAAAAGGTCATGGGAGCACACCAACCGGTGAAAGACGAGCATCTCGGGGTTATGTTTGCATAACTTCGACCTAAATTTTTAAGAACAGGGGAAGGTTATAAATAACACCGTTGCTATCTTTGATGCCGCTTATGGCAGATAAGGAAGTAGTGAAAGTTCTGGACTCGATTGCCAGAAGAAGAAGAAAGAGGATTGTTACGGGAAAGGTGAGAGGAGGGAAGAGGAGCGAGATAATAACAGTGGGAAAGCAGGGAAAGTATCTGAAGTACAGGACACCTCCCGACCCCGACAAAGTCGAGGATATTGCGCTTTTACCCACGATAAGAGCGGCAATTTTCCATGCGAAGAACGGAAAGGTGGAGGTGAAGAAAAGGGATTTCAGGGAAAAGGTGAGAAGAAGAAAGATATCCACCTTCCTGTGCTTCGTCCTGGATACCAGCAGTTCCATGGCCGAGAGCGAGAAGATCGCAGGCCTCAGGTCCGTTCTGGATTCCCTGTTTCTCGACGCATATCAGAAAAGGGACAGGGTTGCACTGATAACTGCGCACGGACACAAGGCAGAAGTGCTGTCCAAGTTCACTTCCGGTGTGGACATAGTTAAGAAGATGGCGGACAGGGTCAAGTTCGGAGGGACCACACCGCTTTCTCTTGGGGTTTCCGAGGCAATAAGGCTGGTAAAATCGAAGATTTCCACGGAGTCCAGCACGGTTCCGATAATGATTATAATAACCGACGGAATGGCGAACACACCGTCTGTTCAGGGCGGAGATGTGAATGAGGAGTTGCAGATGCTGGCATCGGATGCCAAGGAACTCGGTATCAGGACGCTTGTAATCGATGTTGACTCAGATAACCGAGCCCAACCTCTCTCGGACCTGTTCAAGGCCGGCTATTTCTCGGCAAAAGGGGTTGCGGAGGAGGTGGAATTCGTAAATCCCGCTTATATGGAAGAGATTGAAAAATCTCTTTATCTCCCCATGATAAACAGAGATACAGGCGGCTTCCTGTTCAGAAACTTCCCCGAGAATGCGGTGGATGAAGCGCTGGAAAGGGTGAAGAGCGCGGGCATCGAGATTGAGAGCACGGGATGCGTGCATCACTGCGACCCGAACGAACCCGAGAACATGTGCAGGGAATGCTCTCTGAAATACGAGCTCGGAATACTCGGGAAAAAGAGCGAACCGATGCCTGTGGTGGTCATAGACAGGGATGTAAGCCCCGAGGAGCTGAAAGGGAGAATATATCTGAAGTACATGCTGACGCCTTCCGTGTTCAGGGATGTCAACAGAGGACTTCTCTTCATAAAGAACGTGGACTTATTAAGTGAGGAATCCGCAAGAGCCATAGCGGATGTGCTTGTTTCCGGAAAGAATGTGGTGGAATGGGAAGGAAATGCGATAGAACACAGGGTGAGCTTCTCTCTGGCAGGTACTGCGGAGAGCGGTGATATCCCGGAGGTTCTGAGAGAGTTCTTCGTCTC
>WALJ01000048.1 GCA_015522885.1 Thermoplasmata archaeon | reverse complement strand
TGTTGCACAAATAGTTTTACAGTCTTTGGAAACAAAGACTTCTTGTCGGGAAGTATTCCCGACAATATAAGCCATGGTGCTATACCCAATACAATATACTTTTAAATATATGAAAATCAGCTAAAATATTCTACAACTCAGAGCAAGTTATGTAACCCAGCACATGAAATCTTTATATCCTTCCTCCTATCTCACCGACAAGCGGCCGTGATCTAGCTGGTTAGGATAGGGGCTTCCCAAGCCTCTTGCCCGGGTTCGAATCCCGGCAGCCGCATGTTCACTTCGTTCGCATGCATCTGCCTTCGACTTTTCACTTCATGAAAAGCCTTACTTGCAAAGTTTCAGAGAAACTCTGTTCTTTCCCCTCTTCACGATGTCTTTCCCCTCTTCTTTCAGGTAGTATAGTCGGCGACTTTAACTGTGAGGAAAACATACCGTGTTGGATTGGAAGATTATATCAGTTTATTGATGTACTTTCATTAGAAATTGTATCAGTATGTTGATAATGTTTAAATAGATCGATATCTTTCGGTGGGGTGATGGAAAGAGAAATACTCTTTGAAATACTGCGGAGCCAGAATTACTGGTTCAAAGAGCCTTTGCCGACTGAGTACATTCCGAGAGACACATATATTCGGAAATTGAACGAAGTACTGGATTCAAGGGCCATAGTGGTTATGAAAGGGCCAAGGCGGGCGGGTAAAACAGTTTTACTGGACCTGATGACGCGGAAGATGCTGAAAAATGGGGTCGATAGAGAACAGATTCTCTATGTCAACCTCGAGGACTATCGATTCTACAGGAACTATTCTCTGGAACTGCTTGAGGACATCTATGAGGTATATCGTGAGAACATAAATGTAGAAAAAAAAGTCTATTTTATCATTGATGAGATTCAGAATATAGAGGGGTTCGAGCATTTTCTCAGGACAAAATATGATGCGCACGAGGACATCAAATTCATAATAACAGGCTCGAATGCCAGGTTACTATCGAAGGAGCTGGGCACTTTACTCACGGGGAGAATCGCAACGATTGAAGTTTTTCCCCTTTCTTTCGAGGAATTCCTATTTTTCCACAGATTTGTTCTTCCACAAAATAGGGCCTATTTCGGATTGGAATCCGAGAAAACAAGTATAAAACGGATGTTCAATCGGTATCTGAGATTTGGTGCGATTCCCGAATTCCTCCGTGAGAAAGAGCCGGAACAGAGACTGAAAGAGTACTTTGAGAATGTTATATTCAGAGATGTGGTGGAGAGGTTCAATATACGAAATGTAAAACTGATAAAAGATCTCGCTCTCTATCTTGCTACGAACTCCGCAAGGATGTACTCGGTAAATCGGCTCGGCAGGATGTTCAGAGCCTCAGTAAACACAATCCAGACCTACCTTTCCGAGCTCAGCATGGCCTATCTCTTTTTCTATGTCGACAGGTTCTCTTTCTCTCTCAAAGAGCAGATGACCTCCCAGTCAAAGGTATACTGTCTTGACACCGGGCTGATGAATGCCGTGGGATTCAGATTCTCCGGGGACAGAGGTCTGCTGCTGGAAAATCTCGTATATCTGGAACTGCTCAGGGAAGGAAAGGAAGTATACTATCACAGGCAGGCAAAGACAGGCAGGGAGTGCGATTTCGTGGTTAAAGAAGGGTTGGGGGTTAGAGAAGCCATACAGGTGGCCAGCACCTTGGAGGACAAAAAGACGGGAGAAAGAGAGATAAAGGGGTTAATCGACGCCTTAAAGACATATCACCTGAAGACCGGATTGATCCTAACGGAGGATACTTATGAAACGAGGGATTACGAAGGTTTCGAAATAAGAATAAGGCCGGTATGGTTCTGGCTGCTGAACAAAGAGGGATGAATTCCCCTCACCCTCCCGAAAAAGAGCTGATGGAAGTGGAAGGAATCGGAAAGAAAAGGGCGAATGCGATAAGGGAGGTGCTGACGAAGGGGTATTTGAAAGGGGAAAAATAAAGGAAGAGAATCGGATGCGCCTTAGAGTTGGGTTTTTATAGTCGGAGACA
>WALJ01000047.1 GCA_015522885.1 Thermoplasmata archaeon | reverse complement strand
ATCTCGGAAGATATGCAGAAATGTCCTGTCTGTGGTGCGCCGATGCCGGAGAACAGGGCTCGGCTTCCGGAAAGAACAGATGACACTCTGCTGGAAGATGAAACGAAAAACCTCGAAACCGTAGAGAAATTCTTCGGTATCGGGGATATCTCCAATCTATCCATCCCCACCGATGATATGCTGGAGACCACACCGGAACTGGATATCTGCGGAAACTGCGGTGCCTTTGTGAAACCCGAGGCCGAGACCTGCCCTGTCTGCGGCGCTCCCCTCATCCCTGAAATTCCGCTCGAAGAGGAGATAAAAGTCGAGGAAGAGGCTCTCGGCGCTCTCGAAGAACTTAAAAGCGAGCTTATAGGCGCTGATTTCGCTCTTAATGAACTCGAACAGGAACCCGAGGCCGAGAAGGAAGAAGTGATTGAGTATGTTTGTCCGAACTGCGGTTCCGAGGTCCCTAAAGATGCCACGGTCTGTCCCACATGCGGAGTTGCCTTCGATGAAAGCTCCGAAGCACTTGAAGAAGCGCTGGTCCTTTCCCTTGAAGATGTGCTTTCCAAAAAACCAGAGGTTATTGAGAAAGAAGCGCCCGAGGAGAAAATAAAGGCGGAGGTGGACTCTCTTTTGAAGGAGAGAGAGAAGGAGGAGACCCCTGAGAAAATAGACCACTTCGAACTTGAGTACGGTCTGGAAGGAGCGGGGCTGGACCGGCTTGCCGATATAAAAGTAGAGGAAGTGGAACAGCCTCTGAAACTGCCGAAGCTCGAGATTCCCGAGAAGATAAAAGACTGGCACAGACCCGAGGACCTCGTGATGGCCACGGCGTCCATAGGCACTTCTCTTATTGGTGTGGAATATCTCCTGACATATCCGGTGGTTGTCGACCAGAAGATGGCATACGGCAGCCCGCTTTTGCTCGTTTTTCTCCCTCTGTGGCTAATATCCCTGCTCTTTGTCCTTATTGACAGGAAACATCTGTTTTCCGAGAAGCTCTCCTCCGTATTCTTCACGGCACCTTTTCTATTGACCCTCTTTATTCCGCTGAGGTGGTATATCGAACTCCAATTCCGGAGACCGTTTCTCTCGGACCTCATACTCATATCTCTCTCAGCCGTTCTTCTGCTGGCTCTCATAAAGATATTCGGCAGAGAGTCCAATCCTTTCTGGATATTCTTCATGGGTCTCTCACTTATAGCAGTCCATTCTATCCTCTTCTCCAGTGATTACTATGTGCACTATGTCCCGAATTATGACCCGATACCATCTATGGGAATGGCTGGCATGGGAGCTGCCATGTTGGCGCTCGGCGTTTATCTTCGCATAGATTCCGCGGTCCGCATTCTGCTTTCCACCAGAGATGTCCTTATGGGCCACCACCATTATCTAGGAGGAGACTACGACGAGGCGATGAAGTACTATACAAGGGCTATAAATCGAAAAAAAAACGGGGAAACAGGCTACGGACTGGCATACTACAGCAAGGGAACCGCACTCCTCGGTACGGACAATGCGGTCGAAGCCCTGAGGTATCTTAACAAAGCCATCAAAGAGAATCCTGATAATGAGATGGCGTGGAACAACAGGGGGATAGCTCTCTCAAGGCTGGGTCTGGAAGAGGCATCCCTGAAATCATACGACAGAGCAATCAAGGTGAATCCGGACTACGAGGTCGCATGGAACAACAGGGGAAATGCCCTTGCAAGAATGGGAAGGTATGAAGAGGCTCTTAAAGCATACAAAAGAGCTATAAACATAGATCCCGATTACAAGGACGCATGGATAAACAGGGGCTATGTCTTGATAAAGCTGGACAGGTATGGCGAGGCCAAGGAGTGTGCTGAGCACATACTACCCACAGCCAAGAAAACCCATGGAAAGGGAAAGACCCGGAAGAGAGCTGCCTGAAATCCTTCGAAAAGTTTTAATTCATGTGCTTTATCCCATGATATGGCATCAAAGGAAGAAATAAAGGAAATCTTGGACGGATACGACCGAAAAAATCTCTCCGTAGCCACCGTATGCTCGCACAGCAGCCTGCAGATATTCAACGGTGCTAGGAAGGAAGGCTTCCATACCGTTGGCATAGCGATAAAAGAGAGAGCGAAGTTTTACGATGCGTTTCCTCGGGGAAAGCCGGATGAGTTCCTCATTGTTGATTCTTACGACGAGATATTCGAGCTTACGGACATTCTCAGGGAAAAGAACGCAATAATGATCCCTCACGGCTCATTTGTGGAGTATTTGGGGGCGGACAGGTTCAAAGAACTGCCGCTCCCGACTTTCGGAAACCGTGCGGTTCTCGAATGGGAATCCAGCAGAGAGAAGCAGAGGGAATGGCTGGAAAAGCACGCGGGAATAAGGATGCCCCGGAGAATAGACAACCCGAAAGACATAGACCGCCCCGTACTCGTAAAATACAACGGTGCGAAAGGAGGCAGGGGATTTTTCATAGCCAAAGACTATGCGGATTTCAAGCTCGGCATAGACTGGACAAAGGAATACAACATTCAGGAGTATATACTGGGAACGAGGTATTATCTCCATTTCTTCTATTCTCCGATAAAAAATGACGGATACCGGCTTTCCAGAGGCTCCCTTGAGATGCTGAGCATAGACCGCAGGGACGAATCGAACATAGACGAGATATACAAGTTAGGCGCTCAGGAAGAGCTGAAGAAAATGGGAATATTCCCGTCCTTTGTGGTAACAGGCAATGTTCCGGTGGTCCTCAGGGAATCCCTTCTGCCAAAGGTTTTCGAACTTGCCGAAAGGACGATAGAAAGCTCCATAGAGCTTTTCGGAGGTATGGTCGGGCCGTTCTGCCTCGAATCGATAGTAACCGACAAACTGGATATCTATGTGTTCGAGATATCTTCGAGGATAGTGGCCGGAACCAATCCCTTCATATCCGGTTCGCCTTATGCGGACCTCACCGAGCCGGGAATGTCCACAGGTCAGCGCATAGCCAGAGAGATAAAGATTGCAAACGAGAAGGACATGCTGTCGGAGATAATCTCGTGATTCCATGAGAAGGTTCCTTGTCACCGGACACAGAGCGACCAGCGACGGAAGTTTTCGCTTGGACGACCTTCCCGGAACCGGCGGCAGGATGGACATACTGGCAATGTCAGCCTCTTCGGCCCTTTTCCTCTCTCACAGCCTCAGAAGTGATGTGGAGGTCTGGCTCGTTCTTATGGGAGGCCCTTCCAGAACCCTGAAAATAATAGGTTCGGAAGCGAGATATCTCTTTCCGGATGAGAGGAATATGGCCAGTATGATAAGGACTGCTCTCCTGAGGCACAGGGAAGGAAAGAGGCAAACACCCGGTATGTATGTCAGCGATGCGAACTTCGAGAAAGCTCTCTCCGAAGCCATTCGGGATTCCGAATTGTTCTATCTGAAAGAGGACGGAGCGGATATACGGGACTCCGAGCTTCCGGAAGACATGACCTTTGTTCTGGGGGATGACAGAGATTTGACCGACGATGAGGAGAAACTTGTGGAGAATCTGGGTGCTGCAAGGCTGAGTCTGGGAAATAAGAGCATGCACACTTATCAGGCGATATGCACGGCGAATTACGAGCTGGACAGGAGGGAGAACGACGGAACAGGCGCTCTTTGACCTCCTTATGTTCATCGGCCTTCTGCTCGAAGGGGCGGGTTTCTTTTATTTAAAGAGAGAGAAGCATCTTTTCAGAGCGAGCGGCTGGATATTCCTCGGTATCTACTGGCCCACTCTTTCTCCCGGTTTCATTGCCATAGGGGACTTTACCAATACTTTTTTCTGTATAGCGGCTCTGCCTTTCTTCTTCTATCTGGCATTCCATGAGTTCCTTTCATACAGAACGGGGGAAGAGCACAGAGGCCTCAAATTCATAGCGGGTGCGGCGTTTCTTGCGGGTTTTCCGTATTTCATAATAGACCGAATTCCTATAGTTGCGGGAACCCTTATATCCATAGTAGCGGGCCAGAGTGTCTGGTTGTTCAACGGTATAACCGGAAGCACTTTTACCGCGGACCCTGTGAACTATTTCGGCAACTCTCTGTGGTACAAAACAGACCTTGTTCACGAGATAGGAGCGCTCGTCCCCCAGGCCAATATAAGGATAATACTGGCATGCACGGCGATACAGAGCATCCTGATAGCTTTCGGCGTGGTCATGGCATCCCGCTCTCATCTCAGAAACAAGGAAAAGGCGCTCTTACTGAACATTCCCACGATATACCTCCTGAACCTTGTCAGGAATGCGGGAGTGATATATCTCACATATTACAACATAACCGATTTCGAGACCGCCCACAACTATATCGGAAAGGGAGGCAGCCTGATAGCACTGATAATCCTGCTGTTCATCACATTCGAGATTATGCCGGAACTCTACGATGACATAGCATCCCTTGCGAATCTTCCGAAGAGATTCACCCGCTTGAGGAAGTCATTATGAGCTCTACCTCATCCCCTTCCTTCAATTTCTCAGGCAGAGGGGTGAATTTTCCGTTTCGCTTCATGAGGGTAACGGGCGGAGGCGCTCCGTATTCCCTACAAAGCTCCGTTCCGGATGTTCCGCTCTCAACATCCACGGTTCCGTAATTCCGCTCATTTATTTTCAGCCGTATCTTCACGTCCCGCAATCCACAAGCTTTTTTAAGAATATGCTCTCCCCCACCTTATCAACATATTTGCCGAGGTGGCCCAGTCCGGCTAAGGCGGATGGCTCGAGACCATCTGGGAGAAATCCCACGGGAGTTCAAATCTCCCCCTCGGCGCTCCTTCGCTTCGTTCGGTCGCGCCGATGGTGAACTGCGCCGATGGTGAACTCGTGAAATTGCGTTGCAATTTCCCTCGTCTCCCCCTCGGCTCTTACTGTGTTTGCAAAGGCATTATAGTCGGAGACATAAGCTTCTATAGTCAGAGACATAACTTTCTAAACTAATAAAGTTTTTTAGTATAATTTTAGTTTTTTAAAATAACCTGTAAGGATGCTTCTTTGCAAAAGCCTAAATATTCACCTGTCTATTCCCACCCGATAACATGAAAGCCACAAAGAAAGACATTCTTAAATGGTTCACCGATGAAAAAAAGACGGATATGCTCATCGATAAGAAATGGGCGGTACAGGAAACCGAGGACGGGAATGCGATTTTTGCAAAGCTGGACGAACTCCCGTTCGGCATAGGCGTCGAATTCATAGACAGTTTTGCGGAACTCGTTCTTTACACCAATGTCGAGACCGCTACCCTGAGCAAGGACGAGCGCCTTGACATATACAGGAAACTGCTGATACTCAACGATGAAAATCACATGGTGAAGGCCACTCTCACCGGAAGGAACGATGAGATTGCCCTGAGAACCGACCTTGACCTGAAAAGTCTCGGCAGGGAGGAGTTCAACGATGCCGTAGTCTCCATAGTCGTGGGTGCGGTGGCTCTCCAGGAGGTTCTCGGTATAAAGGGAGAGGATGAGGAAGAAGAGGCTCAGAGAGTCGTTCAATTCGTTCTCGATGCCCTCCAGACAAAGACAAAGGACGAGGTCGTTAAGATGCTCATGGACAAGACGGGTATGAAAAAAGAGGATGCCGAAGAGATAGTAAAAAGGGTTCAGAAGGAGTGGAAACCGAAGCCTCCCGAGGGGATGTACGGATAGGTGCTTTGGTACTGTCCTAATTTATACCGCAAAATGATACATCAAGAAATCCTGCCATGTCCACAAGTGGCTCGTTAATCCTTCCATCATTGCAGGTGAGGTGTTTCTCTCGAATTCGTTCATGAGATCCCAGTAGGATTGGAAAAGATGCCGGTGTGCTTCCAGTCTCGACAAACCATGTATGGCAGTGATTGCAGTAGTACTGCTGATGTCCTGCTCTGTTCTTTCTCCTCTCCATGATGTCTTTTCCCTCTTCTTTCAGGTAGTATAGTCGGAGACATAACCTTCCAAACTATAGTTACCGACATAACGATGTTAACTTATTGCCTAAGAATTTTTGAATCCATGTTTTTGCATAACTCAAACTTTTGCTAAATCTATTGAAGCATCTCTTAATTATGCCTTTAAAATCATCTACCT
>WALJ01000046.1 GCA_015522885.1 Thermoplasmata archaeon | reverse complement strand
CGGTTCTCATAACCCTCGAAGAGGCCCAGAGGGTCCTGGGTGAGGCAAAAGGCGGGATGTTCCCTCGAATCGCCAGAGAGGGACGAAAGTTCAAGGTCGGCCTGTGCGCAATATCCCAGCAGCCGAAACTGATACACCCGCACATACTCACACAGCTGAACACGCTCTTCATAATGGGCCTTTCCGACGAAGGGGACCGGGAAAGAATGGGGAGCGCCTCCAAGCAGGATTTATCGCCTTTGAGGAATGAAATAAAATCACTGAATGTCGGTGAGGCGATAATCACTTCTCCCTTTGCACCTTTTCCGATACCTCTGAAGATTTCGGATTTCGATGTATATTGTAATGGATATTCGGAGGAGAACAATGGAATAAAGATAGAGCATGATGAGGACTTCTTTTGAGGCTCCGCAGCATTCTTTCGACGAAAAGTATTTACACCCTTTCATGATGCCGCAAACAAGGTGATATCATGGAATTTGTTTTGGTTGCACCGATTGCTTCGATACTTGCCCTTCTGTTCGCAACATACCTCGCATGGAGGCTTCTGAAAGAGGACGAAGGCCCGGAAAATATGAGAGAGATATCTCATGCGATAAGAAAGGCTGCTGCGGCTTATCTGAAAAGAGAGTACATATGGGTCTCGGTATTCTTTGTCATAATGGCTCTCATTCTGACAGCCATGTCCTTGGCCGGCTATCTTTCCATATATGTTCCTGTAGCATTCCTCAGAGGCGGATTTTTCTCGGCTCTTGCCGGCTACATAGGCATGTGGATTGCTACAAGAGCTAGCGCAAGGACGACCATAGCGGCGAAGCACAGCCTGAACAGGGGATTGAGAATAGCATTCTCCAGCGGCTCGGTCATGGGTTTAACTGTTGTCGGCCTCGCTCTGCTTGATGTCAGTGCATGGTACTATACGCTCCGCGCTCTCGGACAGGGTCCGCAGCAGATTGGAGAGACCATGCTTCTGTTCGGTATAGGCGCTTCCAGCATGGCTCTTTTCGCCAGAGTTGGCGGAGGCATATATACAAAAGGGGCAGATGTCGGAGCTGACCTTGTGGGTAAGGTAGAAGCTGGAATACCTGAAGATGACCCGAGAAATCCTGCGGTTATAGCGGACAATGTAGGGGACAATGTAGGCGATGTGGCTGGAATGGGGGCGGACCTCTATGAAAGCTATATGGGAAGCTTAGTAGCCACCATAGGCCTCGGTTCCGCTGCCGCCATGACCCTGACGCACCATTCAAACTCTACAATCACTCTCTTTCTTGTACTTCCGATGATTGTCGCAGGCATGGGAATACTCGCGAGTATTATGAGCTCTTTCCTCGTAACAACAAAGGAAAAGGCCGAACAGAAGGAACTTCTGTGGTCTCTAAGAAAAGGTGTTTACGGTGCGGCGATAATATCCATAGTTCTCAACTATTTTTCCGTCGATTGGCTGTTCGGAAGCAGGTATATCGGCCTATGGTATTCCATCTTTACCGGAACCGTCATAGGTGTGATAATAGGATATGTTACGGAGTACTTCACCAGCGACAATTACGGGCCCACCAAATCCATATCCAAATCAGCTCTGACCGGACATGCCACAGTGATGATAAGAGGTCTTTCCGTCGGTATGATGAGCACCGTCATACCTGTGCTTACCGTGGCATTGGGTGCCCTTGCCAGCTTCTTCCTTGCGGGCGGAAGTATGGCAAACCCTCAGATGGGACTGTATGGAATAGGTCTTTCGGCCGTGGGGATGCTCTCGACCCTCGGGATGACTCTGGCAACTGATGCGTACGGCCCTGTTGCGGACAATGCAGGAGGGATAGCGGAGATGAGCCATCAACCGGATTATGTGAGGGAGAGAACGGATGCTCTGGATGCTCTGGGAAACACTACGGCCGCAACAGGAAAGGGATTCGCAATAGGGAGTGCAGCACTGACCGCCCTGGCTCTTATCTCCGGTTTCATGGATGAGATAAGAAGATTTGGGATGTCCACCGGAGCATCTTACCTCCAGATAATAAGCAGATATCACATACATCTTCTGAACCCTCTTCTGATATCCGGTGTTTTCATCGGTGCGATGATACCCTTCGTATTCTGCGCTCTGACAATGGGTGCCGTGGGAAGAGCCGCACAGAAAATAGTCGAAGAGGTAAGGAGGCAGTTCAGAGAGATTCCCGGGCTACTCGAAGGTAAGAAAGGAGTCAAACCGCATTACGAAAAGGTGGTGGATATAAGCACGAGAGCCGCTCTCAGAGAGATGGTCGTACCTGCGCTGATAGCGATAATCGCTCCGCTGACAGTCGGATATTTCATGGGTCTCGCAGCGCTCCTCGGCCTTCTCGTCGGCTCGCTTGGAACAGGCTTTGTTCTCGCGGTCTTCATGGCTAATGCTGGAGCGGCATGGGACAATGCGAAGAAATACATAGAAAAGGGCAACTACGGAGGAAAAGGCTCCGATGCACACAAAGCGGCAGTTACCGGAGATACCGTGGGAGATCCCTTCAAGGACACATCCGGTCCGAGCCTGAACATACTGCTTAAGCTCATGTCGATGGTGTCCCTTGTCTTCGGGCAGCTGATAATAGCATTTACGCTGATTCATCCGTAAAATCCTTTACTTTCTCCACCTATTTTTTCATTTGATTAATATATCCCCTGCTTGCTGCGATTGGTCCCTTTATTCGTTCTTTTATATAGGAAAAAGAGAGTTTTGCATTTTTAGTTTTTAAAAAATAAAAAAAGAATTTATGTCGCCCTCACAAGGACCTCGCCGAAGTACGGTTTGAGCCTCTCCGCAAAAGCTTCCATCTCTTCTCTTGAGTATCCGTGGCATTCCATGCACTTCGGGTCAAGCGGTTTGTGGGGTTTGAACTGCTGCAGAGCATATCTTTTGGAGCCATCTATCCATTCCGCTATGGCGATTAAGTCCGCTTCGCTCGTTAGTTCCCTTACAACCGTAGTTCTGAACTCATAGTCAGGCGCCATTTCCCTTATGAGGTCTATGCTTCTCTGAATCAGGTCCGTGTTGACATTGACTTTCACGACCTCGGAATACTTCTCCTTCGGAGCCTTGACATCCATTGCCACATAATCCAGCAGTCCGCCGGAGAAAAGCTCTTCCAGCATCTTCGGATTGGTGCCGTTGCTGTCCAGTTTCACAAGAAAGCCTCTCTCCTTCACATGCCTTATTAGCTCCGGAAGGTCGGGGTGGAGCGTGGGCTCTCCTCCGGTTATGCATATTCCGTCCAGCTTTCCTCTGCGCTTTTCAAGATGCTCAAGGAGTGCCGATTCGTCTATCTGGGGCAGGTTCTGATTGAACACAAGGTCCGAGTTGTGGCAGTAAGGGCAGCGGAAGTTGCAGTTCCCGAAGAAGATGGTACTGACTATCTTCCCTGGATAATCTATAAAGGAGGTGTTCTGCATCCCGTTCATTACAACCATTTACGCAGTCCTCCGATGTTGTGCAGATTTGCCAGTTCGTTGCCTCCCTCGTCAAAGAGTATGACCGTTGGTGTGCCGATAACATTGTGCTTCATCGCAAGGTCGTAGCCTTCGGGTGTGTCAACACTGTAAGACTCCCCCGGCAGGTCCACGTTGTTCTCCAGATACATCTTGACCGCAGGGCAGTGCGGACAGTGTTCGCCCCAGAAGAACAGGTATTTCGCAGGCTTCTTCTCTTCCTGAACAGGCGGAGCTATCGGCGTTACCTCTGCTACCACTTCTCCTTCGTCTTGAAGCGCAGAGCCGCCGGATAAAGCAGGAGAAGGCTCCTCTTTCGCCGGTCCCTTCCTCTCGATAATGGCCGGAGGTCTTATTCCGTGGCTCTTCACATTGAACTCCAGTCTCTCTTTGAACTCTTCCTTCTTCCCCTTGTTCCAGTTCTGCACGGGTCGGAAATATCCTACGACCCTTGAATATACCTCGGTAGGCTCCCCGCACTTGGGACAGGTGAAATGCTCTCCCGCTATGTATCCGTGGGTTTTGCATATCGAGAATGTGGGGGTTATCGTGTAGTAGGGCAGGCGGTAGTTCTCGGCAATCCTCCTCACGAGCAGTTTGCAGGCTTCCGTGTTATCCAGCTCTTCGCCCAGAAATCCGTGGAGAACCGTTCCTCCGGTATACAGCGTCTGGAGTCCGTCCTGCAGGTCGAGGGCCTCGAATACATCATCCGTATATCCTACCGGAAGCTGGGTCGAGTTCGTGTAATACGGCTCCTCTTCGCCGGCGGTTATTATGTCGGGATACTTCTCTTTGTCTATTCTTGCCAACCTGTACGACGTACCCTCGGCAGGCGTAGCCTCCAGATTGTATATGTGACCTGTCTCCTCCTGGAATTGGGTGAGTTTGTCTCTCATGAAATCGAGAACCTCTATAGCGAATTTTCGCCCTTCCTCGCTTCCTATATCCTTGTCCATGAAATTGAGGAGAGCCTCATTCATACCCACGAGTCCTATGGTCGAGAAGTGGTTGTTCAGATTTCCGAGATATCTCTTCGTATACGGCAGAAGTCCGTTTTCCAGATTCCTTTCCACGACCTTTCTCTTGAGTTCGAGGGATTCCTTCGCAAGCTCCATGAGGTGAGCCACTTTTTCAAAGAACTCCTCCTTTGTCTTGGACAGATACCCTATTCTCGGCATGTTAAGTGTAACAACCCCTATAGAGCCGGTGCATTCACCGGAGCCAAAGAGACCCCCTGTTTTTGCCCTCAGCTCTTTCAGGTTCAACTGAAGCCTGCAGCACATTGACCTTACATCACCGGGATTAAGCTCGCTGTTTATGAAATTCTGGAAGTATGGGAGTCCGTACTTTGCGGTCATTTTGAAGAGAAGGTTGGAATTCTCGCTGTCCCAGTCGAAATCCTCCGTTATGTTATATGTAGGAATGGGAAATGTGAAAGGTCTTCCCTCGGCATCTCCCGCCATCATCACTTCGATGAACGCTTTATTGATTATGTCCATCTCTTTCTGGAGGTCTCCGTAGGTGAAATCCATGAGCTTCCCCCCGACTATGGCCGGCTCTTCTTTCAGGTCTTCGGGCACCACCCAGTCAAGGGTTATGTTGGTAAAAGGCGTCTGTCCGCCCCATCTGCTTGCCACATTCAGGCTGAAAACGAACTGCTGTATCCCCTGTTTCACCTCTTTATACGAGAGATTGTCCACTCTTACAAAGGGTGCCAGATAGGTATCGAATGAGGAAAAAGCCATCGCTCCAGCCCATTCGTTCTGAAGCGTCCCGAGGAAATTGACCATCTGCCCCAGAGCGGTCTCCAGATGTTTCGGAGGCGAAGATGCAACCTTGCCTTCCACCCCGTTAAAGCCCTCCATAAGAAGATGTTTCAGGCTCCAACCCGCACAGTATCCCGCAATTCCCATGGAGAGGTCGTGGATATGAAAATCACCGTTTCTGTGGGCATCGGCTATGTTTTTCGGATAAATCTTTGTCAGAACATAGTTCGCAACGACCGAACCTGCGGCATGCATCAGCAGTCCCGAAAGAGAATACCCGGAATTGCTGTTCTCGTTGACTCTCCAGTCTATCTGGTCGAGATAGCCGTCCATGACCTTGTCCACTTCAAGCATGGTTTCCTTGAGCTTTCTCACATCCTCTCTCTGCTTTCTGTATATTATGTATGCCTTTGCCACCTTGCTGAAGTTCTCCTCGATGAGGGTGGACTCCACAAGGTCCTGTATGTCTTCTATTTCCGGAATCTCTCCTTCGAATCTTTTACCGAGCTTTTCGACAACTTTGTCCGACAGACTTTTTGACAGCAGCTTGGCGGTATCGGGCGAATAGCCCTTGGCCATGAACGCCTTGTTTATCGCATTCGTTATCCTTTCCTGTTCAAACGGTACTATTCTCCCGTCTCTTTTTCTGACTTCTTTTATTTCCATTTATACGCCTCCGTATTTCTCTTTTATCAGAGTTCTTATCTCCTTTTCAAAGGTCTCGACATCTGCGAATTCCCGATAGACAGAGGCAAAGCGAATATAGGCGACCTTATCCAGCGCTCTCAGTTTTTCCATAACCATCTCGCCTATTTCCATGCTGGGAACCTCTATGGAATCTTTACTTCTTATCTCCCGCTCTATCTCCATTACGGCTATGTCTATGTCTTCCTCGCTTATCGGTCTCTTCTCGCAGGCTTTGAGCATCCCTTTCTTGAGTTTTTCCGACATGAACTCCTCTTTTTCGCCGTTCTTTTTTATCACTATTATCGGCGCTATCTCCACTCTTTCATAGGTTGTGAACCGCTTTCCGCAGTTCAGGCACTCTCTCCTGCGTCTTATGGCTTCCATGTCTTCCGAATATCGCGAATCTACCACGCGGGTTTCCACGCTTCCGCAGTACGGGCATTTCATCTATATTCCTCTATCTATCACTCTATGTTGTGTCTCCGACCTCGTTCGGGCACAATATGTAGTATGTACTGAGGGTTTATAAAGCTTTCGGCAGATACATCTACAGGTGATTCTAAAAACGAATTGAAAAAAATTTTAGAAGGGAAAAATGGGTTTATTGGAGCGCTTTTTCCATGGACAGGTCTTTTTTCCATTTCTCGTTTACCCAGTTCTGCAGAACTTCTATCTGTTCGTCCGTCATGTGTCTGAACCTTCCCTGCATCTTCAGATAATCTCTGACAGGCACCGTTATGTTGCCCTCCGCATCAAGCTTGGGTTTGATGTTTATCTTCATCTTTCCGTTCTCATATTCATACAATGTCCACATACCTGTCTCAACGGCTTTCTTCGCCACTTCCACCGTCTTTTCAGGCGGTACTCTCCATCCGGTCGGACACGTGGCATATACCTGCAGGTATCTGAAACCCTTTATTTTCTTGGCTTTCTCAAGTTTTGTCAGCAGATCATTGGGATATGCTATCGATGCGGTGGCAACATAAGGAACGCTGTGAGCGATCATTATCTGCGGGACATCTTTTTTGAACCTCTCTTTCCCTTTTATAACCTTGCCGGCAGGAGTTGTTGTTGTCCATGCTCCGTACGGGGTTGAGCCGGACCTCTGAATACCTGTGTTCATGTATGCCTCGTTATCGTACATTATATACAGAATATCCTCGTTCCTTTCCGCTGCACCGGAGAGCGCCTGTATTCCTATGTCCGCCGTACCGCCGTCACCTGCAATTCCGACAACGAGAGTATCATCTCTTCCCGTTCTTTTCAGCGCTCTCTTTATTCCCGCGGAGCATATAGCCGTGTTTTCAAAGGCAACATGGTGATACGGAACCTTCCATGATATGTGCGGATAGGTTCCGCCGAATACGAGCAGACAGTTTGCCGGCGTATATATCACGGTGTTCTTTCCGAAGACCTTCATGGCATTTCTCACGAGTATGGCCGCACCGCAGCCCGGGCATGCCGTATGTCCTGCGGTAAAGAGGTTCTCTTTCGGAAGGTCGTGTATCGTGGTCATGGTTCCACCCCCCTAGTTCCAATCCATACGACCTCTTTATCCGCCTTTCCCTTCTTTGCCGCTTTTAGTGTCTTCTCGAACATCAGTTTCACATCGTCGTATCTCACATCTCTTCCTCCTAATCCTGCCAGATATCCTATGACCGGTTTTTCCATTCCATATAAGGCATTCCTTACTTCTATAAATGCGGGTCCGCCGACACTGTACGATATCGACTTGTCATATACTCCTACGGCCTCGGCTTTCTCCGCAATCTTTCTCAGCTCGTCTCTCGGGAAGGGCCTGAAAAATCTGAGTTTGACAAGACCGACCTTCTTCCCCTCTTTTCTCATGTCCATTACCACTTTTCGCGCAGTGGACGTAACGGTTCCGAGGGTAATCAGCACCGCTTCGGCATCATCGGTCATGAACTCTTCCACGAATCCGTGGTAATCCCTTCCGAACTTTCGGGCAAATTCGCCATTGACCTCTTTTATCACTTTTCTGGCATTTTCCATTGCCTGCTCGGTCTGGTATCTGAATTCCTGTATGTACTCCGGAGGTGAGAACACACCTATCGCCATCGGGTCATCCGGCCAGAGATGAGCGTGCTCAGCTTTGTATGGGGGCAAAAACTCATCGATCTCTTCCTGCGCCGGGAACTCAACCGGTTCGTATGTATGCGAAAGGATGAAAGCGTCTAGATTGGGCATGAACGGAAGGAGAACCCTCTTGTCCTCGGCAATCTTGTAGCCCTGAATTATCATATCGAAGACTTCCTGATTATCCTCGACGAACATCATCATCCATCCGAGGTCTCTCTGCGGCATGACATCGTTGTACTCGGCCCATATACCTATGGGTGCGGCAACCGTCCTGTTGACAACGGGCATAACTATCGGGAGCCTCAGAGGTGCGGGTATCGCGAGTATCTCGTGCATAAGTGCGAGACCCTGAGAAGCCGTTGCCGTGAAAGTCCTCACTCCGGTTGCTTCCGCGGATACGCATGCGCTTATGGCGCTGTGCTCGGATTCCACTCTCATGAACTCCGCATCCATCTCCCCGTTGTTTATGAATTCCGATATGTGTTCGACAATGAAAGTCTGCGGTGTTATGGGAAAAGCAGCTATGAACTCCGCCTTCGCTCTCAGAGCTCCGAAAGCGGCCGCATAATTTCCACTTACAAGTCTCTTATCTGTCATTTCATCACCTCTCCATCGTAATCGCTTTAGTGGGGCATTCGTTCACACATATTCCGCATCCCTTGCAGTATTTGTAGTCAATGACTATTCCCTTGACGTTCTTTCCCTCGTTTTCCGGGAGGTCTGTCAGCATCTCTATTGCACCTTCGGGACAGTAAAACCAGCAGAGCTTGCAGTTGACGCACTTCGAATTATCGACAACAGGCATGAACGTCCTCCAAGAACCTGTTTCGTTCTCCACGAAGCTTCCGAGACCTATGAGTCCGGCATCTGTCTCAACCTCAAGCCCGAGAGAGCCGCCGACGGGAAATTCCTGAACCGTGGGCAGCCACTTCTTTTCCTCCGGATACTGTTTTGTTCCCCGGCACTTGCCAAGCTCCGTTCTTTCATAGGCCACTCTTGCTGCCTTTGCGTTCTTTTCTGCGAGCCTTTCTCCTATTCTGGCGCCGAAGATGTCCATTATCCCCTTCTCTATGGACTCTATGCTCACGACACCTGTCGCCCTTGCGAAAGCGCCCAGTATTGCGCTGTTGGTTATCGGGGTTCCCAGAACTTCCAGAGCCACCGACGTGGCATCCACGGTTGCGGTCTTTATTTCCTTGCCGAGTTCGACCTCTTCCGGCTTCTTGGCAGTGTTCATAACCGCCATTCCTCCGTCCTTCAGGCCGTCGGTAACATCCACCATGTTGGGCAGTTCCGGGTCGAGAACTATGACATAGTCCGGCTCATACACCTGCGTTTTTTCGTATATCTTCTCCTTGTCCACCCGCGTAAAGGCAAGGACAGGAGCGCCTCTTCTCTCCGCTCCGAAGAACGGAAAAGCGACAGCGTAGTTTCCTTCTATGAAGGCTGCATCGGCGAGAGCCTGAGCGGCCATGACAGCGCCCTGACCGCCTCTTCCATGAAATCGCACTTCGTACATTTGGTACCTCCTTTTGGTGGCAGATTATTACCTATGATAAAGGTTTTTCTCCGCTTTGGATGTAGTATTCCGAATTCGTTTTGGTCTTTGGCTATTGAAGCATCGGGGCCAATAGCCCCTCCTCAAGGCTTTCCCTCATGCAAAAACAGGATGGAGAGCTGACATTATCTCAGGAGATTCTCTTGAACTTTTTGTTCGGAGATACTGTCAGACAGTTACTTTTAAATCGTTTATGAACAATGGGGAGCCAATGTCTGGAAAACCAAGACTGAAAAAGATTGAGCGCGAGGTCGTTGACGATGCCGAAGCTCATGAAGCTATAATAATCCTCTGGGCGCTGCTCCTCATAATAGCGTTCTTTCTCAGCCTCCTACGAATGAAGGTCTTTTCTCCCTATATCCCGACACCTCAAGAGATTTACGATTATGACAGGGCCATAACCGCATTCATAGTAATCGCTTTCGTGAAGCTCTGGATGGCCATAATAAATCCACTTTACAAGGTCGTATCTATAAAATACTTCAGAACCTATGCCGCAGCTAAGGAGTCGTGGAGGTTCTTTACGCACATAATATGGATAATTGTTGTTATTGGTGGTCTTCTATACATCGGTGGATATCAGAACCTTGCACTCAGCATAGGGCTGGTGAGCGCGGCCATAGTCTATGTGCTTCAGGTACCGATTCTCAATGCAATAGGATGGCTTTATGTATCTTCCACAAAACTCTACAGAATAGGGGACAGAATAGAGATAAACGGGAAAAAAGGAGATGTGGCGGACATAACGATAATGCACACATTCATGAGGGAGATAAACAACTGGCTTGACGGGGACATACACACGGGAAGGCTGATTTCCGTTCCGAACAAAGAGGTCTTTGACAGCGGGACAAAGAATTACACCAAGGCCAGTCCCTATATCTGGGACTCCGTAAAAGTGGCCGTCACCTACGAGAGCAACCACGAGAAGGCGAAGAAGATAGTACTGAATGTCATAAAGGACATAGCAGGTGACAACATGGAGACCATCGGACTGGAAGTGCTGAAAATGGCGGATTTCCCAGAACTGGCAGATCTGTTTATCACAAAACCGACCGCTTTCGTAAAAATGGCCGAGTCTTCCGTAATTATAGAAGGAGTATATTCTTGCAGTGCCCATGAACGGTCGAAGATGCACTCCGAGATAAGCGCCGAGATACTCAAAAGATTTGCGAAGACCGAAGATGTGAGCATAGCCTATCCGCATATGCATCTCGTGGGTGATGTCAGATGACATTCGTGCCCTTTCCGACAGCGGAAGAGTTCAAAAACTGGAGAAAAAGAGAGGGCACGGGGAGACTGACGGCAGATGTAAAAAGAAGGATGTTCATGAGGAAGAGAATAGAAAACAAAAGTGATACGGCCCGGTCCGATAATCCGAGGGAGAGCGAAACGGGTGAGTCTGCAGAAGCCATGCACGGATTTTTGCAGGGGGAGAAGTGATGCACCTAACTGCCGAGCAGGAAAGAATGCTTGAAGGAGAGGAAGGTGAGGCTGTGAGAAAGGGTATGGAGCTCATAGTGGCTCTTGGAGACATATACGGGGCTGAAAGGCTCATACCCGTGATTTCAGTGCAGGTTTCAGGTGTTTCCTATAAAACCATAGGCGATGCGGGTCTCGAGTTCATAGAGGACTATGCGAGAACCATGAAAAAAGATGCGAAGAAGGTAAGGGTTAAGACCACAATGAATCCCGCCGGAATGGACCTTGAGAAATGGACGAAGATGGGTGTTGACAGGAAATTTGCGGAGAAACAGCTAAGGATATTCAATGCCTATACTTCCATGGGAATAGAGCCGTCACTGACATGCACTCCGTATTATTTTGTGAGCGAACCCAAGTTCGGAGAGCATATAGCGTGGGCGGAATCCTCTGCGGTGAGCTACGCCAACTCCGTGATAGGTGCGAGGACGAACAGGGAAGGCGGGCCGTCCGCTCTGGCATCCGCAATCACGGGATTGACCGCGGAATACGGCCTTCATCTGGAAGAGAACAGGAAAGCGGACATAATAATAGATGTGGGATTCGAACCTGACAGCTACATGTATGCCGCGCTCGGAAACCATCTCGGCGCTCTCCTGTCAAAGATGGGAAAGAAAGTACCGTATTTTAAGGGAATAAATCCCGGCGATGATGAGATGAAGGCTCTCGGGGCCGCAATGGCCGCCACGGGTTCCATAGCGCTCTATCACGTGGAGAACACCACACCGGAGTGGAAGAACGCAGTAAATGATAAACTTGAGAGGATAACGATTAGTGAAGAGGAAATCAGGGAGCACATAAAGGGCATGGACAGGGACTGCGAGCCAGAACTGATAGCGATAGGGTGCCCGCATGCATCCGAGAAGGAGCTTAGAAGGGTTGCAGAGCTTGTGAAAGGGAAAAAGAAAAAAGAGGGCAAGGAGCTGTGGATATCGGTTTCAAGGGCGGTTGCGGAGCGCAATCCCGATGCTGTGAGGATAATCGAGGATTTCGGCGGCCTTGTTCTCAGAGACACCTGCATGGTCGTTTCTCCGATAGAGAAAAGGTTCCACAGCACGGCGGTGAATTCCGGCAAGGCTGCCTACTATCTTCCGAAGGAATCGTTCTGCGGGCAGTGCGTGAGGTTCAGACCGCTTGAAGAGCTCATAAACATGGCCGTGGAGGGAGAAACGTGAGACTCTACGGCAGAAAAATCTCGGGAGGAAAGGCGGAAGGCGATGTGATAATCGAGCCCGGTGCCGTGTCGTTTCTCGGCGGTGTTGACCCGGAAGAAGGCATAATAGTTGACAGCTCGAATCAGGTCTCCGGTCAGAGAATAGCCGGAAAGGTATTTGCGTTTTCCACCGGAAAAGGGAGCACGGTGGGTTCCTATGTGATATATCGGATGAAGAAGGCAGGAACCGCACCGGCGGCGATAATAAATGAGAGCGCAGAGACCATCGTTGCAAGCGGGGCGATAATATCCGGGATACCGATGATCGACCATATAGACATAAGCCTTCTGAGGAACTGCGACACCGTTATCGTAAATGCGGATGAGGCTTATGTGGAAATGCCCGGTGTGGTCATGAAAGAAGCGATAACAACCGTAATAAAGAAGGGGGAGAAGGTTCTGATCCTGAAAAGAAGCGAGAAAGTGGGTTCATGCAAAGGCAGATGGGCCGGAGTTTCGGGGCATATAGAGGAAGGGGATGAAGGCCTTGAATCCAGAGTTATGAAAGAGGTTGAGGAGGAGACGAGGATGAATGTTAGAATAGTGCGGAGCGGGGAGCCGATACTCGCGAGAGACCGCTCCATTATCTGGAAGATACATCCCTTCCTCGCAGAGGCGGGAAGTAACGAAGAACCTGAAATAGACTGGGAGCACACGAAATACAGGTGGATATCTCCAGAGGAAGTATATGATTTTAACACTGTGCCGAAGCTGGATATGGTGATGAAGAACCTTGGAATTCTGTAATCATTTCACAAGATAGTTTATGGCCATCTCCGATATGTCCGCCGAATATTCGCCAACCCTCCTTATGCTTTCGATTATGTTGTTGAGCGTTACCGCTATTATGCCTTTTTTCTGAAGGGTGTATTCCGCCATCCGGTCGCAGTATTCCACGAGCTCTTTTACCGAATCTATGTTGCGGTTGGCCGCTGCCATGTCCTTCCTCATCCACGAATCTATGCTGTTCGTGAATATATCGATGGACATCACGCTCGCTTTTTTCACATCACCCAGTATCTTCGGTTTCGCACCCGATTCGAGTATCTTCAGGGCGTTTTCGGATATCCTTACCGCATGGTCCCCTATACGCTCTATGGTCTTCGCAGTAACAAAGTAATAGACGCCGACACCGGGTTCTATTCCCATCTTCGTAGCGGTCTTTCTGCTGCAGGATATGGAATTGTACTGGTGGGCTATCAGCCAGTAAAGTCTGTCGATCTCCATGTCCCTGTCGTTCATGTCACTTAAAAGCTCTCTTTTACCATTTATAAGGCCAAACATCGCATCATCATGCATGTTCTTAACAAGTATGTACATCCTCTTTATTGTGCGCTCCGGAGGCATCTCCGAAGGGTCCAGAAGGTCCTTTATCTCTATTCTTTCCTCATCCTCCTCTATTATCTCAAGCCCTACGGTGTTGTGTACGAACCGCCTCACACTCCCCCTTATCTCGGGAGGTATCGAAGGGGATTGATGGGCCACTATGGAGGTGTAACCGCGGATGTATGCGCCTATAAGCATGCGGAATATGAAATTAGGGTCGCGTACCTCCCTGCAGTCTATGGATAGCACTTTTTCCGCCTTTCTCTCCGTTCCTTCGGGCACTATAATAAGAGAGCCGTCGGGATTCGTGCTTATCTCCAGAACATCGTTCTTGCCTATGCCCCTCTCCCTTACCCATTCCTTCGGGAGGGTTATTATGTACGAGGAGCCGCCAGTCATCTGAACCTTTCTCTTTTCCATGTGATTTCGAATGAGCGCGGCATTTTTAAGCTTTTCTATATCTCTACATTGAGGTATATAGGTCTATTGTTCCACTTTAGTTGAATATATTCTATGTCGAGAAGGTATATATGCCGAAGGTGGTTCATGCATATCGGTGAAAAACCATGGAAAAAAGCACGAAAATAATGATGACGATCGCCGTTGTCATAGTCATAGTAGCGGCGGCATTCGTAGGGCTGAACGGAAACAACAGTGGCGGTGGGACAGTGGTCTTGCACACCACGGGTGCGACTTTCCCTCAGTACCAGATACAGAAGTGGATAGACACATACCAGCAGAGCCATCCGAATGTGAAGATAGAGTACGAAGGAGGAGGTTCCGGGCACGGACAGGAAGCTTTCATGCAGGGACTCACTCAGATAGGCAGGACAGACCCTCCGGTGAGTGAAAGCACATGGAATAAATTCACGGCCACGGGAGACCAGCCTCTGCAGTTCCCAGAAGTGGTCG
>WALJ01000045.1 GCA_015522885.1 Thermoplasmata archaeon | reverse complement strand
GCGGTTCGAATTTCAAATCACCCCTCTTTATAGGTGTGTACTGCCTCTCAAAACCGCTCTGATGTTCGACTCCGCTGAAATGACCGTAATACCCGTCTCTGGAGTATTTTTTCGCCCTTTCGAAGAGTTCCATGAAATCCTCCTCAGTATTGAGAGTACCTCCCTCTCTGGAGTGTATGTGGCCGAAGTTTAGTACGGGTTTTGTCATGTGAATGTTGGAACATATCTCCAGAACCTCATCCAGACTTCCGGCGACATCCCTCCATCCGCTGGTCTCTATGCCTATCCTGACCCTCATTCTGTTCCTTTTTACCCAGTTTCTGACCTTCTGGAGGTTTTCCCGTGCATTCTCTATACTCTCCCCCTCATCTTTTTCGTATATCCCCAGATAGGTCACCACGGTATCCGCCCGCAGGGCCTCGGCGAGCAGTATCCCCCATTTCAGGTATCTGATGCTGTCCTTTGCTTCTTCTCCTTCTTTCGTCAGTTCCATATAGTGAGGCGTGTGCAGGCTCAGTTTGACATCCAGCTCTCTGGCAACCTCGCCTATGAACTTCAATTTGTAGTAATCCTTCGCAATCGGTATCGAGAGCATTCTCAGGGATTCTCCCTTCTCGAGAGGGTGTTCCATGGCATATTTCCCGGAATTCCAGTCGCCCGTCCTCTTCGTGCGGACCTCCGTGACCAGTATTCCGTGTATATCCTTGGCCGCTTCCCCCACTTCTTCATTGAAAATAGGCCTCTCGAAGGAATTTATCCTTAAGAACTGGACCTCAAGAGCCCTCAGGCCGATGTTGTGCGCATCTTTCACTCCGTCGTAGAGCGTGCGGCCCTTGCTCGACAGCGGTATTCCGGCAATTCCGAATCTTATGATATCACCTTACCATTCTGAGCGCGGCAATAACACGGACACATATGTAGGTTACTCCGCTTTTTCTTCTCCCATATATCTCTGTTCGTTCCCCTATTTATGGGTTTCGATTGGCCGCCCAATGCGCTCTATTACGCCTGCAGCTTCGATAAATCCCTCCGCATAGGGTCTTTCGGTCACATAATCCGCCGCTTTCTTCGCATTTTCGGAGGCATTCGCAAGAGCAATCCCGTATCCGCACCCGGAAATCATCTCGGAATCGTTGTCCCCGTCGCCTATCGCTATTATCTCCTTCGGTGCAATGCCGGCCATATCTTTCAAAGCCCTTATCCCGTCCATTTTCGTTATGTTTCCCGGCATAAGATGTATCGCATAACCGGAGCTTTCCACCAGTATGTCGAAATCCTTCAGAACCGCCTTAACATCTTCAAGAAGCACATCCTGATAAAAGCCAACTTCGCTTTCCCTCCATCTGTCCGTGAAAAGCCTTCTTACCTCCATATTCTTTTTCAGATGCTCGAATGCTCTCAGGGCTTTTTCCTGATTCGCAAGCACTTTAACCTGTTTGTCATAATAGACAACGCCACCGTTCTCGGCCACGACAGGCCCTCTGAAACCCAGATAAAAGGAGAGCGCATAGGCTATCGGCAGGACATTTCCGCTGCAAAGTATTATTTCGTATCCTGCTCTTTTCATTTTCTGCAGAGCCCTCACTGCGTCCAGATTCAGGACGAGATTGTTGTCGGTAAGGGTCCCGTCTATGTCAACGGCTATCGCTCTGTACTTCAAAGCCCGACCCCCGGTATTCTATGTCCGCATTTCGGACACTTTCCGTTCTTTATCCGGTAATCCGTTATTTCGAATCCCCTCCTTTTTATGAGGAGCTCGCCGCATTTCGGACAGTATGTGTTCTCTTTGTCGGTTATCATGTTTCCCAGATAGACATAATCCAGCCCTTCCTTCTTTGCTATTTCATAGGCTTCGTTCATCGTCCTGTAAGGCGTTGCGGGTGTGTCGGTCATCTTGTAATCCGGATGAAATCTCGAGAAATGCACGGGAGTGTCTGTTCCCACATCCTCGGCAGCCCACCTGCAAAAGCGCTCTATCTCGGAGAGGGCATCGTTCTGTCCGGGTATTATCAGATATGTGAGTTCCAGATGGTAGCCGATTTCCTTTGCGGCAACCGCATGCTCCAGAACCGGCTGAAGCTTCGCTCCTACGATCTTTCTGTAGAATTCCTCGGTGAATGCCTTCACATCGATGTTCATCGCATCCACATACTTCCTCAGCTCTTTCATGGGTTCCTCTTCCATGTATCCGTTCGTCACATAGACCGAGTACATTCCCTCTTTTTTAACGAGTTTCGAGGCATCGTATGTGTATTCGTACCATATTGTGGGCTCATTGTACGTCCACGCCACACCCTTCGAGCCGTATTTTTTGGCAAGCCCGGGAATCTTTTCAACGGGAAGCTTTTTCAGGTACGGAAAAGAGAGGTCTGCCTGACTTATGTCCCAGTTCTGGCAGTGAAGACAGCGGAAGTTGCACCCGACACCGCCGAACGAGAGCACGGATGTTCCGGGATGAAAATGAAAAAGAGGCTTCTTTTCTATTGGGTCAACGGCTATAGCGGCAGGCTTCTCGTAGGAAAGGGCATAGAGCTTCCCTTTTTTGTTCTGCCTGACACCGCATATACCTGTCTTTCCCTCGGGTATCGGGCATCTGTGAGAGCATAACTCGCAGCGAACCATTCCTTTGAACGGCTCCCAGAACATGGCCTCTTTCAGGGCATCACCTCTGCGGGATAGAGCGCTCAGATTTTAAGCTTGTCAATACCCTCCCCGTGTCTGCTCAGATATCTCGAGAGGACAATAGGTGAGATAAGCGTGGTGCTTATGCTGACTATTGCGAGAAAAGAGAATATCGTGGCGTCTATTATCCCCATTTCAGGAGCATGGGTCCCAGAAGTATCCCTATCATGACTTCCCCTATTATCGCAGGCATCTTCTTTCTCTCGAATATCTCACCTATCAGTCTTGAAAATGCCAGTATCAGTATTACCGTAAGGATTATCTCCATCGCTCCGGCATTAGAGTCATCATTAAATTATCTTTCCATTGCCGGAGATTTTCGAGAAATCTTTATAGGGGCGGATATTATCTTCGGCCGGATGAAAAGAACTGTCTCTGCAGGTGATCTGGAAAAGTACGCCTACTGTCCCCTCAGCTGGTGGCTCAGCCGCGAGGAGGACTCCGGGCATTCGGAGGAAGAGTTCAGGGGAATGGAGAGGCACGCGGAGATTGAGAGGAACATAGAAGGCATAGCCTTGAAAGAGAAGGAATCCAGAAAGCTGGAGAAGTTCATTTTCTGGTTTTCTCTCGTTGCGACGTCCATATCTTTGCTCGGGCTCATCGTATGGCCTCTGCCGAGCAGTATACATATTTCCGAGATTCTGCTCGTGGAGGCACTGCTCTGGCTCGTTTTCTCTCTCTATTTCCTCAGGGAGTTCGAGAGAAAGAGGGGAAAGGAAGGGAGGGACATCTATGAGAAGCTAATTTTCGGGAGTTCCATAGCATCCACGATGGTGGCTGTCTATGCCGTCGTAGGATTCGCTCTGCCAGAGGACATCTGGATAAGCAGGATAATGCAGGTTCTCGCTCTGGTCTGGTTGATGGGTGCCTCGCTCTTTCTCAGAAGGAGCGCAGAGCTTGAAGTGGAGGCTAGAAAGGTCAGAAGAAAGATGAACGTACCGGACGGAGAGATAGTCTATGTGGATCTGGACAACGGAAAATCCGAGCTGATGATTTCCGAGAAATACGGACTTACCGGCAGACCGGACCACATAATAAAGAAGGAGGGGATGTGGATACCTGTCGAACTGAAAACCGGAAGGACTCCGAGGGGTCCTCTGTTCTCGCACATTGTTCAGGTGGGGACGTACTGTACGATAATCGAGGACATAACCGGCAAAAGACCGCCTTATGGGATAATAAAATACCCTGAAAAGAGCTTTGAGATAGAGTACACGGATGAGCTCAGGGATATAGTGCTGAAAAAGAGAGACGAACTTCTGAGAGACCTTGACAGGGGCGAGGCACACAGAAACCACAGAAAACCCGGGAAATGCAGGCACTGCTCCAGAAGAGAGAGGTGCCCGGAGAGGCTCGC
>WALJ01000044.1 GCA_015522885.1 Thermoplasmata archaeon | reverse complement strand
CTATAAGATATCCTATAAGAACGATTTTATCGACCGAATATATTATAGCTCCTCCTCAACATCCGCCACAGAGCAGGAAGTTGATTCATATCTTCAGAACAAAAAAGCATACACTCCCGGCATCGAACATAATGAGAATGAAAATTCAATTCTCCCGATTCTGATGCCTGTGCTGCTCGCGGCGGTAGCAATGCTCATCGTATTTTTCATGATAAGAAAGAGAGGTCCGAGAAACAGAGAACCCGTGGTATATGAAGGCAATCAGGGAAAGAACAATATGGTAGAGACAGAGAATAACGGAGAAGAACGCAACCAATAGTTTTCTGAAAAACCTTTTTACACCTACACCCATGTCTACCCGTGAAGCCACACATACGAGTGCTGGGAATAGATGACGGCCCCTTCACCTTCGATGAGGAGAGAGCGCTCTTCTCCGGTGTTCTCATGCGCCTGCCGAACTATATCGAAGCGGTGTCTCTCGGTTCGATTGCGGTGGACGGTGGGGATTCCGCAGAGAAAATAGCGGAGATGGTGGAAGGGGAGCGCTGGAACGGGATGCTCCATGCGATTCTCATAGACGGTGCGGCTCTCGCCGGCTTCAATATCGTCGATATAGATGCGCTCTCCGACAGAACAGGCGTTCCCGCAATAACGGTGACATCCGAGAAGCCGGATATGGAATCGATAAAGCAGGCTTTGAAAGCTCATTTCAAGGAATGGCAAAGCAGGTATGAGATGCTGGAGCGCAGGGAAACACACGAGATAAGCGTGTCCGAAGGCATTGTTTACATCTCATTCTCGGGCACGGATCTGAAAGGAGCGAAGGAAATCGTCAGAAAAAGCATTGTTCGGGGCCTCACACCGGAGGCCGTAAGAGTGGCACACATAATTGCCAGAGCGGTTAAGCGTCATCCGGAGGAAGCTCTATTTCTCTTTCCTTGATTTCAGGCAATCCGAGCCTGTGGAACTCCATGATGACCTCTTCTAGTTTCATATTTGTACTACTAAACTAGGATATGTTTAAATTTTTTGTACCACTTGACTGATACATTTTAAAGAGAAATTCTCAGGCATCCTTCTGGAATTACATGAGAAAGAAGAGAATATGCACATTCCATACGGCTCTAATAATCGAATTCATGCTCTCCTGCTCTTATCTTCATCGCAGGCTCCTCTCCTTTCCATCTCTTCCTAAGCTCTATGAGGTTCAGCACGTTGTAGCCTCTCTTTTTCAGGAAATTGATTATCGCGTGGTTATTCGGATGGACCCAGTTGTAGACCGTGTCCCCACCTAAATTTTCAGCGATTTCCTCGGCCTTTTCGTAGAGCGCAGTGCCTATGCCTCTTCTCCTGTACTCTGGAAGAACATAGAGCGACTCCGCCCATACCACATCGTCCTCAATCCTGCACACCAGATATCCAACTATTTTCGAGTCCTCGGTTGCCACATACATCGGATAGCCCTTCTCCATGTATTCAACGAACTCCTTTCTTGCGGAGCCCAAATTGCGCTCCCCACTCATGCCTCTGAAACCTGCAAGCGTGACACGGAAATCGGCTATCAGCTCGCTCACTTCAGCAATGTCATTTTCATCGGCTCTGCGGATTTGCATGATGTCACCTAATACTGTTCAGTCCTTCAAAATATTCACGACCTTTCCTATAACCTGCTCTATTTTCTCTTCCTTTAGGTGTCCTACCTTGTACAGAATTATGTGCCTATCTGCCGTGAACACCCTATTAGGTCGTATATTGCTCTTTTTGCGGAGCGCTCCATCCATAAAATCCCTATCTTCAAGAGAAATAGCGTATCTATCTTTCACATCTTTGCTGGTTATCTGGCACAGGATTAAATCATCTCCATACAAGCTGGCAAGAATAAGGGTGGGTCTTCTTTTTGCATCCGTCAGATCGGAAAACGGAAAGGGTACTACAACAACATCTCCCTTCACAAATTCTTCCAAGCTTCATCCTCCTCGGGTCTGAGCCAGTCCTTTTTCAGGGAGCTTTCGCTGAGAAGAGCAGTCTCCATGGTATCTTCTTTTGTCCTGCTCTCCAGATATCTGAGAAAGTCCAGAACTTCGTTCAAGTATTCCTCCGGTATCTTTTCGATTTCTCTGAGTATCCTTTCTTTGACCTGCATATTATCAAATTATAGTATGAGAGCTAAGTATATAAATGTTTTGCAGGTCTCGGCTTCATCCCGAAAGTTTTATAGTCAGAGAGATAAGTTTTCAAACTAATGGTGTCTCTGACTAAAAGTCGCCGAGCTAAGGAAGGGCATCTGCCTACACATAAGTTAACAAAGCCATGTTGGCGACTATAACTGTGACATATGTCTGTGTATAACACAGTGCAGGTGGCTCCGGGACAAAATTCCTCTTTACTCGTCTCTTACGATTACGACATACGCACGCCATTCCCTGTATCTCTTCGGAGCATCGATTTTTGCAGAGTTTCCAAAGGGCGTTATTCTTTTTTCGTAGATTATTTCCTGAAATACTCGCTCTCCTCGAAATTGAGAACATCATCCGTTTCCCGTTCTTTTCTGGATTTTTTGTATGCAACGAGAGAAAACGCCCCCGTACCCGCTGCAATGCCGAGCATTACGGACATCAGGTGGTCATATACGAAGTTCACAACCTCTTCAATAGGATGTGAGCCAGAGGGAACTCCTATGACGGGGTCATGACATATCCTCGAATTCACTATGGCCGGATACGAGGTATAGATTACCAAAGAACCGCCTTCCTGAGTATAGTGGGTATTTATTTCCCTTTCCTCTCCGTCAACATTCACAAAGGAATTCCAGAAATAATGCGCTCTTTCATCGCCATCAGACCAGAATTTCATTTTTTGCTCGATGTTCGGGGTGTCTTTGAATGATTTCATTCTTCCGGTGTGCATTCCAGTTTCAGGCAGTATATGTCTTGGTCCACCCGATTCCTCCAGAAGATATTCGTGTTCATCCGAGGAGGACAGGCTCTGTCTGAGGGCCACCCTGTCGATTCCCACATCTTTGAGGATGGTTATGGAGATGTCTATCTTCGCCTCGTTCCCGCCATGTACGGTGTAATTCCCTCTTTTTGTCGAGATGGTATAGTTTCTATCGGAAACCGTGATGGTGAAGATTATAGAGCACCACCCGCTGACAGTTCCCTGCGGAGGACCGCCCGGGATACCCTGTGAGATAGAGTGAATAGTTATGCCATCGAGAAGAGCACTCATCTCTATTTTCGTATAATTTCCCATAATCGGAGAGCTTCCAGATTCGACGCTTCTTTTCCATGCGGCATCCTCGAAAGATGACCTTATCTTCCATGAGCTACCGAAAGTGCTCTCGGCACTGTTGTAACCCATTACCGCTTCATACTTCAAAAAGAACTTCTCACCGGAACCCGGGGAATGGAAGACTACTTCCGGGGTATTGGAGATTTCCATCTCCATGCCGGCACTCTTTATGATGGCGTTCTGTCCCGAATAATTCGTAGAAACAGAAGCGCTGCTGACGGAGAGGGGTGCGAGGAAGAGCATAAGGACCATGAACAGGATCAGGGAGCGCATTGTTATTACCATTTGATAATATGATATGAAGACTACTTATAGGATTTGGTGCAGTTCTCTAACTATCCGGAATAATCATTAGAGAAATGCACAACAGTTAGAGGATTGTCCCAAAAACCTCTTAAATAATGGGTGAGAGAAATTACCAGAACAAAAAGAGGTGACAGGTTGAATGGAAGTTCGACCTGAGCCTCTTTAAGCAATAAAAAGGTGATAAAAATGAAAGGAAAAATAGGAATCGTACTGGCTCTCTCCTTGGCGATGCTTGCCCCGGTGGTACTTGCATACGGCGGAGACTCTGGACAGACAGCACCGACAACAAATGACTATATGAAACAGTGCATGCGAAATGCGGAGAATGCGAAGATGTTCGGCACCTTCACCTACGATGCGACTACAGAAAAGGTCTCCGGAAGGTTCGTGGAATTCACTGTGTCCCAGGATGGAAGGATATCCGACTATACGGTGAAGCGCTCTGATACATCAATAAAGGTCTTTGATGAGGCATATATGACGGACTTTACGCCAATGGGCTCTCCGAGAGTCGAAGGAGCGATGTTCCGATACACAGGCAGCGATGCAATGATAATGGCACACAACAACCCGCCCGCAGTTCTCCATTTTACAACACAGAACTCGATGGACACGGTGGTCTATGTGCTCGCAGACGGATTCACAGCCACGAAGCTCCCTGAGAGCTACAACGTCAGGATAGAAGGAAATGGTCTGATAGGATACATAATAAACGGAAACTCCACCGTATCGATCGATAACGGGACGATAACGATCGTGCTCCCGGCGGCTTCCCAGTCTCTTTTCAGAGCGATACCCGTAGATGGTATTGTCGGGCAGATGAACCAGGCAAAGATAATGGAAAAGATACAGGAAGGAAAGGTCATCGGAGAGGTCTCGGTCTCAGCGTACAGCGGAGAGAAGAGCTCGGACATGATGCAGTATCAGCACCAGGTACAGTTGCAGGTCCAGAATGCACAGCAGAACAAGCTGGAGATAAAGGTGAGCGCACAATATCCAGAAGGAAAGTGCGTGGTAATAAATATAGACAAGGGAACGATGGCACTTTCGGGGAATCAGCAGATAATGGTGAAGATGGACGGACAGAAGATGGAGAAGGCAGATATAGACACCGTGCTGAATGCACATGACTCCAAGGGAAGATACAATGTTGCAGAGGGCAGCAACGGATACCAGATATGCGTCTACATCCCGCATTTCTCGGACCACACCCTTACAGTGGAAACGGAGAACACAGGTGAAAGCAGTCAGTCCCAGACTCCCGGATTCACTGCTGGAGCAGTCATTATCGGCAGCATCGGAGCACTCGGTATAGCGGCGGCCATCAGAAAGAAGAAAGCATAAACCCTTTATTTTTCTCTTTATCCAAAACTTATAAATTTCAGTTCTAATTTGGGTGTGTGATGTTCACATCAGATATCTTGCTCGGATTTCTCCTAACAGCATATCTTTTCATATGCTGTCTTTCGATCCTCGCCTACAGAGCCTCGGGAGAAAGGAGGATAATTCTCTCATTTTCCGTGTTCCTTATACTTTTAATCAAAAGTCTGTATCTCTTTATAGTCGCTTTGAGCGGGAAAACTTCGGACGCATGCTATTTTCTGGTGGATATTGCGGGGATCCTGATAGTAGTGGTGATGTGGAAGTGGAAACGATGAGGGAGCTCGAGGTCAGGAGACGGATATATCAGTATATATTCGAAAACCCGGGGGTGCACTACAGAGAGATCTCCCGCAATCTGGGTATGCCATTCGGCTCTCTGGACTATCATCTTTCATATCTTTCAAAGCATGGAATGATCACCGTATTGAAAGATGGCGGCTTTACGAGATATTATGCGAAAAAAGAGGTTGATGCCAGAAAAAAATCTCTACTCTCCGTACTCAGACATGAACTCCCGCGGGCAATCGTTCTGTTTCTCATGAAAAAAGGAGCTGCCAGACACAAGGAGATAACCGAAGCGTTCAATGTTTCAGGTGCTACGATATCATATCACCTCGGAAGGATGGTGGAAAAAGGGATATTGGGGATGGAGATAAGGGGTAGGGAACACATCTACACGGTGGAAAATCCGGAAATGGTGGCAGATATCCTGATAACGTACAGAAGAAGCTTTGGAGACGGACTCGTGGACAGCTTTGTCAGGTCCTGGATTCTTGAAAAGAAAGGGAATTAGAACAGGTCCAGCATCGTTGATAGCTCTTCTCTTATCCGTGTCTGATATATGGCTCTGTTCGGAAGAGTCCGCGGCAGACCCGAGGGGGATGCAGGAAGCACTTTTTGTCATGCAAAACCTACACCAAAACGGGTGCCTTCGGCTATTTAGCGGACCTGAGGGGATTCAAGAAGTGCCCTTTCCCTTTCAGGCAAAGCGCACTTCGGAAAAATAGCCTACGGCAACCCGGGCCAATACTATCGACGAGCCCGGGGGGATTTGAACCCCCGTCCCCGGCTCCGAAGGCCGGAAGGATATCCAGACTACCCTACAGGCCCAGCGAAAAGAGAGAGTCGGGTGTGTTAAAAAGCTTTACTTCTTCTTTATGAATTCCGTGTATCCGCATTTTCCGCAGGAAACCCTGTCCTTGTGAACCGCAAGAAAAACTCCGGGTCCGCACTTGGGGCATGAGCGCCTTATCCTCATGAGTTTTCCGTTCTCGACCTTATAATAGTTGGCTTTCTTCACGGCAGGTTTTTTAGGTTTATCGGCCATCACTCACCACCTTCCTCTTTTTTCTCTTTCAACAGGGCGTTTCTTTTCTGTATGTGCTGCCTCTCCACCTTTTTCAGGTCTTCGGCCGTTTTGTACGCCTTGGCGTATCCTGTTGTAAGAGGCATTCCGTACTCGGTTTTCATGTAATCCACGACAACGAGCTCTCTCTTCATTTTCAGAGCTTCCGCTAACTTTCCCTTCACCGCATCCCTCTTTGGAGTCTTCTCCTTGGGGTGCGATATCTGGAAGTATACTTCCGTTCTTTTCAGCAGGGTGTTTTCCTTTTTGTTCGTTATTTCGATTTCCATATTATGCCTCCGTCTTGCTTTTCATCCTTGACAGGGCGTCATTCGCTATTTTTTTCGTTTGCTTGTCCACTTTGACCGCACACATTCCCTTATCGGGTATTCCGTAGACGACATATGTGCCTTCGGGTGCGAGTGATATGCATGCCAGAGCTGCGAGGTCCTCTTCGCCTTCCACCCTTATGAGCGTTTTTTTATTGGAGCTGAGCGCATTTTCTATGGCATTCCACAGCTCCTTTGTTATTGTAGATTCGGGGTTTCTGACGAATATTGTTTCCTCTGCGCTCATCTGCTGCTCTACATGTGGAGAGCGCTTTGTTTTGCCATCTACGATGGCGAGATGCGGCATTATGCCCCTCTGATATAAAGTTATCGAGCAGACATCTCCTACGGAAACTATGTCCTTTTCGCGAAGGGATTCCACATCGTCTCCGGTTATCACGGGACCAAGCGGCTCCGAAAGCTCATTTCTCATGTTTTCCGGGAGAACCCACAGAATTTCAGGACTCTCCTCTGACTTTGAGGGCATATTTCCCATTATTTTCTATCCCCATCTTCTTGGCTATCTCGGATTTCGTATAATCAACTATTATAAGGTAGCCCTGCCATTCTTTCGACGTCTCGCCGCCGCATATCGGGCATATCTTTTCCGTCGTGAGATATCTGCATTTCTTACAGGCCTTGAGATTCTCCTTCATTTGGCTGCCCCCTTCTCCTTCTTCCGGTCTTCCTCGAGCCATTCGAGTTTTCCCAGTCCCGGCTGTTTCATCGTGAGCCCTATCTTCGACTCTCTCGGGGAGCGCTCGTTTATCGCAACGGAGACTATCCTTGCCCTGACCTCATCCTCTATCTTAAGAAACCTCTTGCTCTCGGCAGCAACAAGCCTTTGATTGGCAAGGTCCACATCTATTCTCTCCGTAGTTATCTGGCTTATGTGTATGAGACCGTCCAGAGGTCCGAATCTTACGAAAGCGCCGAACTTGACAACCTCGCAGACAAATCCGTTTATGACCTCTTTATCCTTTACTTCGAATGAAAGAGCCTCATATTCCACTTTCTGATAAACCGCACCGTCTCCGTATACCATCCTTCCCTCTCCAATCAGCTTTATATCCTTTACAAGAACCACCATTATGTTACCATGCATGGTTCCTTCGAAGGTTTCCTGTGCAATCTCTTTACACGCTTTTTCGTAATCCTCCGAGAGGCGCTCCGGAGGAATTCTGACGGTATCCGTTCTCTTTTCTATGAGATACATCTTATCACCGTTGTGTGCCGATTAAGGCTTTCTGATATAAAGTTATGCTCTGTATTCCTCTCTTCAAGAACCTTACCGTATTCTTTTCTTCCATTTTCTCTGCACTGCCTCCGCCTATAAGAGTATCATTCGAAATTTCTTCCGGAATATCTGGATTCACTCCTTTTATTCCGCAGAGCGCCCAATATTCAATCTCTCAAAGCAGGATTGAGCCTCGACAAAAGTTCCTTGTTCCGGAGAGCCACCGGATGATACGGGTCTATTTTCAGTATTCTGTCATAGCATTGGAGCGCATCCTCTATCTGTCCGATTCTCTGGAGCGCAACAGCCTTGTTCAGCCATGTCCCCACATCGTACGGGTCTATTTCGAGCGCTCTGTCGTAGCACTTTATTGCCTCTCTTATCTTTCCAAGAGCTCTCAAAGCGACACCTTTGTTGGACCAGATACCGGCATCCTCGGGGTCTATCTCAAGGGCCTTGTCATAGCACTCTATCGCCTCTTCCATTCTGCCGAGTATCCTCAATGCTATCGCTTTGTTCGACCATGCATCCGCATCTATGGGATAGAATTCTATCGCACGGTCGTAGCACTCAAGCGCCTCTTCGGTCATGTTCATTCTCTGATAAGAAACACCCATGTTTATCCATATCCACGGGTCGTAAGGCGCATCTTCCAAGGCATTTCTGTAGGCTTCTATGGCCTTCTCGCTCTGACCCGCCTTCTCGTAATCCACACCCCTCTTGAACCATGAACCGGGGCCGTGGTCACCCATCAGCGATGCTCTCGGTCTGGCACCGGGTATCTTTTTCGGTATTATCTCCTCCGGTTTTTCCACCCTCTTCTTCGCCTTCATTGCCTTTATACCGTCGGGCCCGCTGAATTCATAACCGCATATACTGCACACTGTCACATTAGGATTCCAGAGAGCGCCGCATTTCGGGCACTCCTTCCCCTCGGCCTCTATAGATACGGAACGGACATCCATTACCCTTTCAAAAGTTCCGGAAATGGTTGAAAGTGCCTCTTTCGGAAACACCTCGGGGTCCAGAGGTACTATCAGTGTGGAAGCATTCTTCTTGGACGCTTTCAGAACATAATTTATGAATGAAAGGAATTCTTCCACCGAATTATCTGCATATATGCTTTCTATATTATCAAGTAAAATGCAGGATGCGAAGTTGTTTTCCAGAAAACTCTGTATTGCATTCATGAGCACCTGTATGTCTCCCGGGCGTATTGCTCCTTCTCCGGCGACCTCCGACAGCCATATGAACTGAGATGCATCTATGTGATATGCTTTAACAAGTTTCGGAGGGTATGTGGTGGAAACACAGAGACCCTTGATATTCGAATCCAGCATTTCCTTGAAAAGAGTGTAACTTATTTTGATTTCACTTTCAAAAACGAGGTGGGATGCTCCCCGCTTTATCATCTCATACCCCTCTGTCTGAGATGCCTCATCGCAATCTCTCTGTTTTGCAGGGGTACTCTTCTGTGCGGGTCTATTTCAAGCGCTCTGTCATAGCACTTTATCGCTTCTTCCAGCCTTCCGACGCTCTGGAGTGCGACGCCTTTGTTCGACCATATTCCGGCATCATTGGAATCTATTTCAAGCGCTCTGTCATAGCACTTTATCGCTTCTTCCGTCTTTCCCATCGAGCGGAGCGCTATTCCCTTGTTGCTCCACAGAGTAGCGTCTTCTGGATTAAGGTCTATGCCCTTCTCGTAGGCCTTTATGGCATCCGTTACCCTGCCCATCCTTCTCAGAGCCATGCCTTTGTTTGACCACGCCTCGGGATCATACGGGTTTATCTCCAGATACTGGTCATAGTACTTTATCGCCTCTCCCGGCTTCCCAAGCATCTGAAGCATCACTCCTTTGTTGAAAAGGGCCTTAAGATTGTTCGACTGCACCTTCAGGGCTTCATCATAATATCTCAGAGCCTCGTTGTATTTCCCACTTCTTGCGGCCATCGATGCCTGTGCCATGTAATCCTCGGCCTCGCTGACTATGGGTGCTTCCACAACTTCGGGCTTTATTTCCGGTTCCGCTATTATGGGCCCTATGTCCATGTCTTCCCCCGGCTTTGCGCTCATGGCATCATAGATAGCAAGACCCAGATAATCCATATATCTCCGTGTCCCTTTGAAAGCACTAACATCACCCTTGTAATTCTCCAAATCATCCCTGTATGCATTTTCCACGGACTCCGCGGTTTCTTTCATCACCACTCTTATTCTATCTATAGAATGATACAGTATCTCCTCCCCTTCTCCCGCAAAAACAATGGCCAGAGACACCAGTTCCGAGTCGTAAACGAGGATTATATATCCCTTGATGTCCATCCTGCTGAACTTCGACCTCTCGCCGGAAGAGAAGGAATCATTGACAAAATTAAGGACTCCTTGGAACATGCCGGCCACGAGGTCCGGGTCTATGACATCTTTGTCCCTCCATGTCTTTCTCTGGAGCAGTATGCCCGCATTCCTGTGAATGAGGTAGATATCCTCTATTTCAAGAGGGAAGTCCCCTCTGCCGGGATGCTCTTGAGGCATTAAAGACGGTTGCGGCTGAGCTGCGGGGAGTGGAGCTTGATTTGGAGGTGCAGGCTCTCTTTCTTCGGCCTTGGGATGTGAAGTTCGGGCAGGGGAGGCGCTCGGAAGCGGCCGACTTCCGTCTATAAGTTCATCCGCCTCCTTCACCACATCAAAATCCTTGCTCAATGTTATGAGGTCTTCCTTCGGAATCGCATCTTTGTTAATACATATTATGAAAGTGCCGTCGTTCATGGATGCAGTGTCGTTTATCCTCTTTATAAATCTCCTTGCTTTGTCGAAGCCGTTTTCCGAAAGAAGATACTCAAACCCGTCGAGGAATACCACGGCACCCTCCTTCTCCTTCAGGAAATTGGATATGGACCTAGTTATCTCGAAATCCAGCCTCGTCGGTTTGAGCGCCTTCGGGTCGCTGCCGGAGTCTGAGAGCCAGAGAACCTCCGCACCCTCAAGAGGATACATCTTCTTCAGCTTTTTTGGAAAAACCGTGGTTATGCAGAGTATCGGACTCCCGGCCTTTCCCAGCTCGGCGATGAGTTCGTAGGTTATACGGGCTTTTTCTTCGTACAGCAGGTAGTTAAAGCCTTTTTCAAGCATGGACTTTCACAAGTGATAGTCTTTCACATAATTATATCTTGTGGTGCATCAGAGAGGTGCCTCGAAGTCCTCAACCTTGAGCGGAAACTCCTCGTATGAATTTATCTCGCCCCTCTCTTTCAGAATCTCTCTTGCAAGAAGCCAGTATACCGTAGCGAGCGCTCCTCTTCCCTTATTATTGGAGGGAATGATGAAATCCACATACTTGGTCTCATTATTCGCATCGCACAGCCCGACAACAGGCACTCCCGCACTGACAGCCTCTTTCAATGCCTGCTGGTCCGCAGCAGGGTCCGTTACAAAAAGAACTTCTGCCTCGGTATATTCCGGAAGGCTCGGATTCGTCAGTGTCCCGGGAACGAAACGACCGGGAAATGCCTTTGCACCTATCGTCTCAGAGAATACTCTCGCAGGTCTCTGGCCGTACTGCCTTG
>WALJ01000043.1 GCA_015522885.1 Thermoplasmata archaeon | reverse complement strand
GTATCTTCTTCTGATTCAGTTTTGTCACATCCGGGAGAGTCTGCGCTCCCTTTAAGTTTGGGTGAAACGAGCAACGATAGTTGCGAGTTTGACTTCTGAAAGAGGTCAAAATAATTTCCGTACTCTACATTTATTTTTCGTTTTATGTAGAAAACCTCCTTTGGAACCGGAGAAAGAAACTCTTATATACTCCGTATACCAAAGCGTTATTGCCCTGTCGGAGGCAGAACCATGAGCGGAATGGAAATGCAAACTTTCAGAGTAGAAGAGCTGAAAAAGGTCATCGAGACCACCATCGGAGAACACGGAATGCCCGAGAAAGAGGCGGAGATGATGGCAAAGCACGTGATGAACCTTTTTGGCTTCAACGGAAGGATACTCGACAATATGCTGGAACCCCAGGATAGAGATGTTTTTTACATGCTGGAAGACGAGGAGATACTGACCACCGAAAGAGAAGAGACGACACTGTATGACGGGCGAGAGTGGAGAATCCATTACTGGACCTTCAGAAAGGACAGAATAGGCGAAATACTCAGCGGAAAAATAAAGACCGCTGATTTCAACAGGTATCCCAAAGCGGAGGATGTGAATATCTACGATGAAGTTCCGGATGATGTGTGGCTTAGAAGAAGCGAAGAGGAAAACGAGGAAGAGTGATGCCTCTGAAAGAGATTTATCCGGGTGTTTTCTACGACGGAGAGAATTACTATACATCGAATGCGAATCCCGGAAAATCGGTTTACGGCGAGAAAATCATACGCGCTAAGGGTAAAGAGTATCGTCTCTGGGACCCTAAAAGAAGCAAGATGTCGGCCGCACTTCACAGAGGAATGACGAAATTCCCTCTGAAAAGGAAGGACAATGTCCTTTATCTGGGTGCCGCCAGCGGAACAACCGTTAGCCACATCTCCGAGATAACCGAGAAAGAGGTCTATGCCGTGGAATTCGCTGAAGTTCCTTTCAGAGACCTTATAAAGCTCTCCGAAGAAAGAAAGAACATCATGCCGATACTTGCGAATGCACGGGTACCGAGCCGATACAGGCACATCGTTCCCGAAGTTGACCTCGTTTATCAGGACATTGCCCAGAGAGACCAGCTTGAGATTTTTCTGAAGAACATGGATTTCTTCAATGCGAAAAGAGGGGTTCTGATGCTGAAGGCACGAAGCATAAATGTCTCCGAGAAACCGAAAAATGTCTTCCAGACGGTGGCCGACGAACTCTCGAAATACACGAAAATAGAGAACAACATCAACTTAAAACCCTACGAAAAGGACCACATGGCATTTATCGTAAAAGCCTGAGCGGCCTCGCAAGGTGCCTTCTCGCACATACCGGCACTTCGTACCATGTTTCTTCTATTTTTCTGGGAATCTCTCTGTATTCTTCACCGCCCTTTATCTTTATGCCGCAGTCCCTGCACCTGTAATATCCGTCTCTTCCCGTCGATTTCATCCTTTTTCCGCATTTCGGGCATCTGGGGTTGTGCACCTTTACCCTGTTTTTCTCAAGTCCCAGCACCCTGAGCTTCTCGATATTCAAAGTATAGGGCTTTTCGTGAACTCCACCCCAGATTTCCACGGAATCCCCCCGAACGAGCGCCCTTATGGTCTCCCTGAACTCTTTTGTCGGTTCATAGGCGGCGCTCTCCACTTCCCCGCTCCCGTCGGATATCGAGAATATCACGTGCCCGCCCTCTATTGTTACGGGGGCTTTAGCGACTTTTCCGCGTATTACCACCGATTCATAGGGTTGTATATCGAATATCCTCTTTCCGAGCATGTTGTCGTCGCTGCCCTGATTGCTGAGAAATATAACCCAGCGCTCCGCTTTCTCACCTTTTACCATTTTATGGGCTTTTTCAAGCCTTTCCGGCCCTATCGCCCTTATCCCGTAGAGGATGGGGCATGGAGTGTTAGGAGTTATCGCGACATACTTATTCCTGTAATCGTAGTTGTCGAAGGTCTCCGGAAAGCTTCGGTCCATCTCGATGACGCTTTTTTCATCCACTTCTCTGGGGGTTCCCCAGCGCTCCTCGTACCTGTACGCTATCAGTTCGTAGGTCCTCCTCTTCGGGCGCCACGAAAGTGCTGCGGCGGAGCCTACCAATCCCCTCCGATTCTTGTAAGCTTTATAGAGCGCTCCGGATTTTTCAAGCTCTTCGACAGCCTCTTCCACGCTCACAATCTTCCTGACGGCTTTCCAGTATAGACTCTGTGATGTTTTATTTGCGGACACTGCGAATCCGGGATTCGTTTTTTCATCATCGAATACTGCCAGTTTCTCCACAAGCTCTCTCACTTTCTCATAAATCTCATTCAAATCTCCGGCTTCGATTCCCTTCTCGTATGCATAAATCGACCTTCCAGCAATCTCCCCTATTTTTCTTCCTTCACCTCTGCCCTTTCCAAGCCTGACGGAGAGAGCGGCATTGCCCCGCGTCTTCCACGGAATATTCGGGTTCAGCCTCACGAGCCTCGGATAACCTATGACATCCAGATTCGGAAAAATACGGATTATCTCGGTCAAAAGAAAGGTCGTGCACATGCCTTTCACGGAATCGGTATCATCCACTGCGATGTACGGCATGCCTCATTTCCTCTTTCTTTTCTTCTTTCTGCCCTTTTTTCCGCTCTTTTTGCCTCTGCGCTCCAGCTCATCGGCCCTCTTCCTGACACTTTCTAAGAGGGCATCCCCCATGAAATCCCCGTGATTAGCATCCAGTGCCGCCGCTATCCTTATCTTTCCGGCCATGAACCTTGAAATCCTCCCCCTGTTGTCCCTTCTGGCCCTGTGGATTATCGGATGCTGATATATTATGCCGTGCTTCGGCGGCTTCGTGCCCTCCTTGAGGAACCTGAAAAAGGCTGTTTCCGCACCGAGTACCTGTATGGTGCTGGAAGGCATCGAAGCCAGATTCCTGACGCTGCCGGCCATGGCTATGAGCCTTGCGCCGATGGTCGGGCCGACCAGAGCGTTAAGATTGGGAGCGCTCTCCTCCATAATTTCTCTCAGGTACTTCTCCATATCCGACCTTGTCTCGGCACTTTTGTTCATCAGGGAGTTAAGGCTGCTCAGTCCTCCTCCAATCTCCTTTATCTTTTTTCCTTCCACGAGTTCGTCAAACGGATGATGGTATCCGTACCACTCCTTCAGCCTCTCGGAGAGTATATTCTGAGATTCCATTATCTCATCCATCGCGTTTATCGCCTGTATTATGTCGTTCGAAGGGTTTTTCGAGGCTTCGACCTCTTCTCTGCCTGCGATTATCAGCGCTTCGTGAAGAAGATGCATATCGAATCCGTAATCCTCCGGCCTTATGTCCACAATTCTCTTCTCATCCCTGAACCTCCCTATCTCCGAAAGTCTGCGCTCCCCGACCCTCGGCCGCTGCTCTGAGAATCTTCGCTCTTCGGCGAGAATCTCTCCGTTCCTTATCTTCAGAAGTCTAAAAGCGATTTCGCTGGCATCTTTTGGGAAGAGCGCATATTCTCTTATCTCATGCCCGTAAACGAGAAAGACGCCGAACCATTTCGTTATAAGTCTCACACGGTCGCATAGGCAGGTGTAATTAAAGGTTTTGAGAGAGCTTTCTGGACGCGATCGAAGGGGGCGAACTGGAGAAATTCATAAGCAACACCTCTCCGTGGGAAATCGGGAGATACTCGATGTATGATGTTTTTCGTCAGGTTTAAGTATCAGCCCGAGATTGTGCAAACATGGACGAAGAAGAGCTCAATTACGATGACCTGCTTGAAACCGCCTACGCCTCACTGCCCGAGACAGTGAAGTCGGGTGAAAGGTTCGAAATACCTCAAGTGGAGGTCATAAACGAGGGAAAAATTACCATAATACGGAATTTCGTCGAGGTCTGCGAAAAGATAAGGAGAGAGCCCAAGGATGTCCTGAAATATCTTCTGAGGGAATTCGGAACCGCCGGCGATATAGACGGAAGAAGGGCGGTCTTAAAGTCAAAGATAGGGCACACACAGATACAGGGCAGGTTCAACTCCTATGTGGAGACCTATGTCATATGTTCCGAGTGCGGAAGACCGGATACCGAGCTCATAAGAGAGGGCAGGGTACTTATGCTAAAATGCGAGGCATGCGGTGCCAAAAGGCCGGTGATGGTGAGAAAATCACAGCCGAAGGCACAGCCGAAGGACCTTATATCCGAGGGGAACACCTATGAAGTCACCATAGAAGGTGTGGGAAGAAGAGGGGACGGCATAGCAAAAATGGGAAAATTCGTTGTATATGTAAAAGGTGCATCAAAGAAAGGCACGAGGGTAAAAGTGAGAATAGACAAGATAAACGGGACGAACGCTTTCGGCCGAGTCGTTCCTTGATTATATGATTTTCAGCTTTATCGGATTTCCCATTCGGTCGTAGGCCGCCCAGCTGTATTCAGTATACGGATATCCCAGAATTATGTGGACATCTCCGGACCTGCCAAAGAGCGCTATGTCCGCCTGCGACGGTGTGGTATTGGGCGAAGGATGGCTGTGGATAACCCCGACTATGGAGAAATCCACCGGTTTCATGTAAAAGGGTATCATCGCGCTCCTATCCGAGCCTATGCTCCCCGGAATGAACAGGAGTTCTATTATCACCCCGTCCCTTGCCCTGAGCATCGCTGCGAACTCCTTCGGGTAATTGTCCTTCGCCACTTCGAGGGCCATTTTCAGCGTCTGCCTCTTTATTGCATAGACTTTCACGGACTGAGATAGTCAGGTATGATATATGGGTTTCCCACCAAACTTTTATATCCTTTAAAAGGATGGGATAGCGATGACCGACGAAAGAGTGGAATACTTCAGGAAAGGCTATAAAAAAGGACTGAAGGAAGCGTGGAACGAGATACTGAAGGACGGTGGGTCAGGGTATTCCGTTGCGGAATTGAGAATGATGATAAAGAGCAAGCTGGCGACCATAGAACAGAGGAGCGATGCTCAGGTGGAACTGCTGAAAAAAGAGCTCGGGATAGCGGAAGATGCGGGGGTCAAAAGCTCAAGCGGGCCGGAAGAACTCATAGAAGGCTGCAGCTACCTGATAAAAGAGCACAGTCCCGATGCCAGCTATGCCATATTCAGATACATGATTATGAAAGAGAAGAAAAAAGGGATATGCGTAACGAGAAAGAGCGGAAGGGTTCTTAAGGAGAAGTACGGGCTGGAAAACTTCACTCTTCTCAGGCTTGGGAAAAAAGAGGGCTCCCCGGGGATGCTCTCATCGGCCCTCGGAACAAGCGAGAGCTCCATATCCTCCGCGAATCTCTCCTCTCTCTACGAAAAAATAATATCGTATATGGAAGAGAACGGAAACTCCGTAATGCTTATAGACGGAATAGAGTATCTGGTGAGCCAGAACGATTTCAGAGCCGTGATGCGCTTCATTCAGAAATTGAGCGACATTCTGGAGAAGTACGAAGCATATCTGATAATTACCATATCCCCGAATAGTCTGGAAGCTACCGAGATGAGCACACTCGAAAGGGAGATGACAGATGTCATTGAGGTGTAATTATCCCCACCACGCAGCGCTCCCATACCCCACGACATCACCCATCGGCATGACATCTCCCGATGTGGCATATTTGAGAATCTTGGATTCTTTGACCCTGTTCTTTATGGCTTCTATCGTGGCCGAGACAGGACCGTAGCCGCACATCGTTATGTTGTGCTTTCTCAGGGTTTTATAGAGTCCTTCGACATCCAGTGCCTGTATCCTGTCAAGAGCGAGAGCATCGTGCTTATATGCCCTTTCCTTCGGGACATAGTGAGAGAAATCCGTTGATGCGACTATGATGACCCTTTTATGATGTTTGGCTATGGCTTTCCCCAGTATCTTCCCGACTCTGATTGCGGACTTCATGCTCTGGTCCATCATAACTATGGGAACAAAGTCGAAGTTCCGAGAAAAATACTGGATGAACGGTAACTGCACCTCAACGCTGTGCTCGTATCTGTGAGAGGAGATGTCGTCAAAAATGCCTGCGCGTATGAGATTCTCGGCAAGTTCCGTGTCTATCCTGACTTCTCCGAAAGGCATTGTCCAGTCCTGTGTTGTCAGAGCGATTGACGAGCCGTAACCCGTATGATTTGGTCCTATTATAACAAAAGTGCCGTTCTCGGGAAAGCTTTCGGCCACGGCTTTATATGAATGCGCTGCCACGGGCCCTGAAAAGGCATAACCTGCGTGGGGTGCCATAACAGCCAGAAGATTTCCACCGTGCTTCACCGCAGGTATGCTGCCCGGACCTATCGAGTGAAGGAAAGATGCCTCTATCTGCCTCCTCAACTCGTCTTTATCTGCGGGGTAGAACTGACCGGCCACTCTCGGATAGCGCATGCCCTGTCATCTCCTTTTGGTATTTTTTATTTTCTCTTATCCTGTCACAAATGATTCATATAATCCTCTCTGGAAAGCGATACTATCAGCATATTGCTCTTCATTTCCAGTTCCTTCATTTCACCGACAAACTCCGTGAATTCGTTCTTTGTAAATATGCCTTCCATTCCGTCCAGAAGGAGAACCGTATTTTTCTCCATGACCGCATCCGTTATGATGAAAGGTATGAGGTCCCGTCTTTCCGCAGTGATGTCTCCGTGCTTTCCGCAGACATCCTTTATATCGACAACGGGAACCTTCTTCACATCCAGCTCTTCCCTTACTTCGGCGGGGTTTCTGGCAGTCAGGCAGATCCCTTTCTTACCCGAAGACACTTCTTCGTAGAACCTCGGTAAGGCTTCTTCTCTGGGCATTATCTCTATACCTCTGCTTTCTCTTGGTTTTCCGGATGATACTTCTTCTTTTGCCTCCGGAAGGAGGACATGGTATTTTTTTATATCGTAAAGCAGCACAAGACCCATTATTATAAAGGAAGGCGTTGTCCATGGATATGCACTTTCAAAGTTATAAAAATAGGGTATGAGACCTGTAAAAAGCACGAAAAAATATGTTACTGAAAAACCCGTTATGAGCAATCTTAACTGGTTCAGAGCGATTTTCGAATCTGCCTCCGCATAGTGCTTCATACAGACAAGAATGGCAATTAAGGCAAAAATTGCAAGATAGAGATATATGAATATCCCATATCGGCCGAGTTCCGTACCGTAACCTGCTTCATATTCGAATACCCCCGATACGAAAAAGTTCGAATTGATGTGCACTGCAAGAAACATTATGCTCAACCCGTAAAGAGCATAGATATGAGGAGGTGCCTCTTTTTTTGACCATGGGAACAATATCGACAGGTGAACGACAACAGGAGGGATGAGGATTATGGCGCACATTATTCCCTCCGCCCAGAGAAGAGCGGCCTCCGTAGAATCGGACCACCGTAACATCCACTCCGTAAAGCTCCACAGAAACAGGAGCGCAAAGAAAAGGGCTGCTATTCTGTTCAATCTGGATTTGGAATCAATTTTGAGCACTAAAAATATAAATAACAGGTACAGAATACTCGAAATCGCTGCGGGAACGGCATATATATTGTTGAAGTCCATCAAATTAACTTTTCTATGGTACTATAAAAGACTTTCTGCAAACCTTACAAATACCGTTTATTGTTTTAAAGATTTTGCATACATAAGAACATAAAAATGAGTATCAAAGCACAACAAGATACAGGATTATAAAAAAATCAGTCCTTCTCCAGATGGACAATGTTTATCGGGTAGGATATCTCTATTCCTTTCTGGTTGAACCTCTTGAAGAGCTCCTCCTTTATCTCGGACTCGACCTTCCACTGGTTCATGGCATCATCCACCCAGAGATAGAGCTGGAACCTGATGTTCGAGTCCAGAAAATCCACAAGCCTGACGAAGGGTGCCTTATCCCCTTCCTTTATGACATTCGGATGGTTCATTGCAACCTCGAGTATCGTCTTTTTCACCTCATCCACATCCGAATCGTAGGAGACATCCATGGGAAACCTGACCTTGAAATTCGCATCCGGTGTGCTTATGTTCACTATCTTCTGGCCTGCTATCTGATTGTTCGGAACGATTATCATGTCATGGTCGAAGGTGTTGTACAGTTTCGTGCTCCTCATCCCGACATGCCTGACCTCGCAGTATTCTCCGCTTTCCAGCTTTATTATGTCTCCTTCTTTAAAGGGACGGTCCAGAAGCAGGTGTATGCCGCTGAAGAAGTTTGAAAGCGTGTCTTGGGCTGCGAATGCGATTATCAAACCCAAGACTCCCATTCCGGCCACCAGCATGGTCACATCCACACCGAGATATCCAAGAATCGCAGTAAGGACGAAGAAGAATATCACTATTATCCCGAGTTTTTCCGTAAGCGGTACCAAAGCATCGTCTAGCTCGGTATTCGTCCTTCCCGCATATTTCTTTATCTGGTGTATCACTATGTCTCTGAACACTTTATACGCTATCCAGCCAGCCAAGATTATGATGATGATATCGTATGTCTTTTCTACAAGGAGGACCATACCCAGTGAAGGAGAAAGTATGTATATCGAAGAGGCAAAACCATAAGCAGCGAGGAATATCAATACCGGTCCCCTGATGATCTCGAGGAGCATATCATCAATTTCTGTCTCTGTCTTCTTTGCGGCCTTTTTCAGTATTGGATCCATCACAAAGAGTAATAGGAGCCCTACGCCGACCCACAGAAGAAAATTGACGAAGAAGGCGGTGGTCTTGTCTTTTATCTCTATGCCGAAATTGTCTTTGAGAACCTCCTCGAAGAATGTCAGCGAGCGAATCTCTATATGCGGATTATAGTCGATATGACCTCGATATGTAGCCTTGCTTACATTGGTCGGATTGTTATATGGAATCTCTCTGAAAGTCACGGAAAAATCACCGTTTTTTGCATCCGAACCCGGCTTCAGTTTCAGATAAAAGCTGTATGAATCCCCGTTTTCAAGGTCAAAACTGGCATCCGATGCCTCGAGACTCCATCCCTGCGGAATAGTATAGTTTACTTCAATTCTGTATGTGCGGTTGTCAGGATTGTAAAATGTCCAGGTGAACTGTACGCCTTCACCACCCGATGTCTTCGAATAATTATCGATATCCCCGATTATCGGGCTCGCCTGCACAAGAGGCAGGGCCATGAGAATAAGGATGGCAAACAGAGGTACTATTCGTAGGCGCACAGTTTCAGATAGCTTGTGTATATATAGATTGTGATGGGCTGGGCTCTGTGTAGAGTACGGAAATTATAGTCAGAGACATAACCTTCTAAACTAATGATGTCTCTGACTAGCGGTCGCCGACCGGAGGAAAGATGTCTATCAAAGATATAAGTTAACAAAGTTAGGTCGGCGACTATATT
>WALJ01000042.1 GCA_015522885.1 Thermoplasmata archaeon | reverse complement strand
GGGCCGGGAAGCGGACCCATAGGCGTGAAGGAGAAACTGGAGAAATTCCTGCCCGTGCCGGTGATTGAGTTCGACGGAGGTATGTACAGGAGGAACTACGACAGGCCGCACACAATAGGAAAGGTGCACGGCTACATGGGAAACTTCGCTGTCATTCTGAAAGCGTATCTATACATCCGCAGGCTCGGAATATCCGGGCTCAGGGAGGCATCCGAAAGGGCGGTTCTCAACGCAAACTACCTGATGAAGGAGATAAAGGGAATAGATGGGCTGGAACTGCCGTATGCGGGCCCGAGAATGCACGAGTTTGTCGCGGGAGCGGAGCCGGCCAAGAAGGAGAAGGGAATAAGAACGCTGGACATCGCAAAGCGCCTGCTTGACCACGGCATACACGCACCCACCATCTACTTCCCGCACCTTGTCGAAGAAGCGCTGATGTTCGAGCCCACCGAGAGCGAAACGAAGGAAACGCTGGACCACATCGCATCGGTTATGAGGGAGATAATGAGCGAGGAGCCGGAAACCGTTAAGGCGGCGCCGCACAGCACATTCATCGGCCGGGTGGACGAGACCAGAGCGGCCAAGCACCTCCTGCTTTCGTGGAGGGACATAAAAAGCGAGGGGGAGCAATGACATTCATAACATTCGAGGGGATAGACGGCTCGGGGAAGAGCACAATAGCGCGAATGGTGGCGGAGAAGAAGGGGTACATCCTCACGGCGGAACCCACGGAAGGGCCTGTGGGAATGGAACTCAGAAGGGCCACGGAGAGAGGGGACGGCTGCATCGTTGAAGCCCTGCTATTCACAGCGGACCGCTACAACCACACGGAACGGATTAAAGAATGGCTGGCCAGCGGAAAAGGTGTCATATCGGACAGGTATTTTCACTCCACAATAGCGTATCAACTGGCCGAACTCCGGCAGAGGGCCGAGAGGGAAGGCGAGGAGTGGGACGGGGGCATAAAGAACCGATGGAAGGAGTGGCTCGTGGAGATGAACCGGCCGGCATCAATAACCCCGGACCTCACGATTCTCATAGATGCGGATGTTGAGACCGCACTGGCCAGAGCGGGAAACCGCGGGCAGTTGTCGAACTTCGAGAAGAAGGAACTCTTGGAACTCGTCAGAGAAAACTATCTGGAACTGGCCGAAGACGGCAGGTGGAACTTTGCGGTGATAGACGGAACAGAGGGAATAGACGGGGTGCTGGAGAAGGTTATGAGGGAGATTGAGAGAATCAGTTAGATTCATGGAGATTGGCGAGGCGGAGGATTTCTCTCTCGATTTCCGGTTCGAGGGTGTCGTTTTTGGGGATCTCGGAAATGCGTATTGCACTTCCTCTGAATATCTGGTTAACCCCGATTTTGATTCCGGATTCCAACTCTACAAAACTCCTGCCTTCGTTTATGCCAAGGATACTTTGGGGCTCTGAATAATCCGTATTCAGATTTTTGAGTGCTTCTTTGATGATGTCCTTTGTTTCCTCCAGCGAAAGATTCAACAGGGTTGTCCTTCTTTCCTCGAATTTTTGCCACTTTTTTCGAACAGACACAGCGTAATAATGAAGCACTGCGAAGAATATGATGGTGGCGAGCAACAGAAGAAGGATTAATATTAGGTCACTTCCGAGAATATCGACACCCTCCCACAACCACAGAAGATAGAAGTCTTCCGCCATAAACAGAGGTATAATCATAATAAACATAGAAAACCACCACAAATTCTGAGAGTCTTTCGCTTTTTTTGTATGTTGATAGACCGGCAGAAAAAGAAGCAGAAGAAGCGATAAGGAAATCATGTTAATAACATAATCATCATAAACAGAATAAAATGGGCCAGCCAAGAGAATCCACAGGCTAAGAAAGATATACAACTTGCGTATCCATTTCTTCTCCGCCTCAACGAACTCTTCCTCGTTCACGGCCCGTAATGCCATGAACAATATTTATGTTTTTCCTGCATTTTCCAGATTCGCAAGTCTGAGGATTTTCTCTCAGACAGGTGCTGCGATACAGAGGTGTCTGCAGTCCCAACAAAACATGCATGGCATGTTTGCAGCAGTACTGCCGATGTCCTGCACGGTTCTTCCCCCTCTTCACGGTGTCTTTCCTCTCTTCTTTCAGGTAGTATTTACACCTTGCTCATCGGGTTCTGATAGGTCATATTTGTATTGCTCCTTGGTCTGGCCATACAGGTGGATGGCATTTCTCATATATAAATTATGTAATTTGTTCAAGGATGATCCCTTATTTTCAGGCTTAAGGTTAATATACTCCATCCCTTTCTCTCTTCCCATGTTAATCGTAGCGATGGGCACGGATGACAAGAAGACTCTGACAGAGGAGCATTTCGGAGATGCTCGATACTTTGCTATTTATCGTATCGATGAAAACGGCTGGCAACTCGTTGAATATAAACAGAATCGTTCTCCGGAGGAGAAGATGCACGGAGACCCGAAGAAGGCGGGCAGCATCATGCAGCAGATGAAGGGGTGTGACATTCTTCTCGGACATGCCATGGGCCCCAATTTCGTGAGGATGAGAGACGAAAGCCCATTCCTTCCCATCATTTCAAGAAAGAGAGATATGGAAGAGGCGCTTTCACTTTTGAGGGATAATCTTGATTTTGTAACCTCT
>WALJ01000041.1 GCA_015522885.1 Thermoplasmata archaeon | reverse complement strand
TCCGTACTCTACAATTGATTGGGTATAGTTGTGTTATACACAGACATATGTCACAGTTACAGTCGCCGACTAGTAGTCGCTGACCTGATAAAAAGCCGTTGACACAAGTCATAAGTTACCAAAGTCAGGTCGGCGACCATAAATTATGCGGTCTATTCAAGGACAATACCGATTATTTTAGTCCCGTCTTCCTTCCCGCAGCATCCCTCATGTACCTACCGAACTCCGGCATTTTCTCAATCTCTTTTTCCGTGAAAACAGGGCCGTCCCGACATACCAGATAAGGGCCGATCGCACATGAGCCGCATAACCCTATCCCGCACTTCATATATCTCTCAAGCGAGAACTGCACCCTCACTCCCATCTCCTGCGTTGTCTTGAAGAAGTTGTACAGCATTATCTCAGGCCCGCAGGCATAAATCATATCGAAATTCCCTTTTTTCATGAACTCTCTGGAGAGTTCCGTTACAAACCCGTGATAACCCTCCGAGCCATCATCCGTGGCAATATGGAGTTCCACCGTGTTTTCCAGCCTTTTCTGAAACACCAGCTTTCCTCTGTCCCTTGCACCTAGAGCGAATACCACATCCATACCTTTATCCACTGCTTTCTCAGCAAGCGGAGCGAGGGATGCGACTGCGGTGCCACCAGCCACCATGAGCACCTTTTTTCCTTCCAGAGAATAGGGTCTTCCATAAGGTCCTCTTATGCCGATGATGTCTCCGACCTTCATATTGTGGAGAGCTTCCGTGCCTTCTCCTATCCTGTGTACCGTGATTCCTTTTTCCTTGCCGATATACGAGGCGGACATCGGCATCTCGTCCACTCCCGGGACCCAGACCATGTAGAACTGTCCGGGTTCGACATCGACATCATCCTGAAATCTGATGGTTTTGACGAGGCTGTTCTCCTCAACTACCTGCGTTATCTTTACCGTTCTGAAGGGTTCAGGAGAGCGCAACACCAATCACCTCTCTCACCGATGAATATCCGCTCTCTTTCAGGAAATTCTCGATCTCACCGGCGATGAGTTCCATCGTATCCTTTCCTCGATAGTAGAAAGCGCTCCCCACCTGTACGGCACTGGCGCCCGCCATCATATACTCTATGGCATCTGTTCCGGTTGTGATTCCCCCGACGCCGATTATCGGAATCTTTACTTTCTCTATCTTGAACATCGTGGCTATCTCATATACGAGCCTCAGACCAATCGGTTTTATTGCGGGCCCGCTGTATCCACCTACTTTATTGGCAAGCACAGGCATCCCCGCATCCGCATTTATCGCCATGCCTTTTAAGGTGTTTATCGCAACAACTCCCGAGGCATTGCTTTCATAGGCAGCCATCGCAAGAGAGGATATGTTGTGGGTGTTGGGAGTAAACTTGGCGAAGACCGGTATCTTCACCGATGAAACTGCACTCTCCACGGAGCGCTTCACATCCTCCGGTCTGCTTCCCATTTCCATACCGTATCCCTTGACATGAGGACATGAAAGATTGAGTTCTACGGCATCCGCACCGTACTCCTCCATCTTTCCCGCAAGATATCCGAATCCTTCGAAATCCGATGAAAATACGCTCCCGATTACAGGCGCTCCCCCTTTCTTAGCTTCCTTTATCTCCTCGGCGTAATTTTCAATCCCCGGGTTTGCGAGTCCAACCGCATTGAGTATTCCGTGCTCCAGCGGAACGACAGCAGGGTTTCCGTACCCTTCCCTCGCTTCCTTACCTACGGATTTCGTTACAAGAGCGCCGGCCTGCACGGCAATCTCGGACATTGTGCTTCCCACCTCATCGAGTATGCCGGAAGCGAGTATCAGGGGGTTTTTCAGTTTCAGGCCTGCTATGATTGTGTCGAGCATCTTATCAAGGCTGAATGAGATAAGGGATATAATGGTTTTTGTTTGAAGATATTGTCTGTCTTATACACCTACATCTATTATATAAAGGACATCCGGAGGCCTTCATCGAATCCCTGAAAAAAGAGCCGGATGAAATCGGAAAAATGGGGGACAATGCTACGAAACTCAGAAAAATATACTTGCGGAAAGTAATGGAGAAAAGGCTTATTGAGATGTATGTCACCCTCACTTCTCCCTGATTTCATCCTTTATATATCCGAACATCTTCTTCGGATGAAAAGCGTCGAGAAACATCTTCAAATCTTCCTTTTTGAACTCCCTTAGGATTGTAAGCAGGACAAAATAGACCCCCATGAAAGCAATTCCCAGTACGAGAAAAGAATACCACCTCATCGCCCAAGAGGTATCTATCAAAAGAAATACTATCGAGGTCAGGATTGCGGCCAGTATGTGGGTAATTATTCCTCTGTCCATTATCGAGCCTGTAAGTCTGTATGCCGCCCATCGGACATTTACCGTTGTTATCAAAAAAGTTATCAGTGTAGCAAGAGCGGCACCGAATGCTCCAAGCCCGAGGAGCTTTATTCCGACCAGCGATTTTGGGATGAAAATTATGTTGAGTCCTATGTTCATAAATGCCCGTATCACGCCTATTTTTCCGCTTATATCTGTCCTGTTCATCGCAGGGAGCTGATTATTATAGGGCATGTTTATCACAACAAGAGCATAGAATACCGCAAGAACCTGTATCGTTGGTATGGCACTCTTCATGGATTTGCTGAGCATTATTACGACTATCTTATCTGGAAATACAAGCATGAAAAATAAAAACGGAAAGACGACCATAGAAATGTATCTTTCCGCTTTAATTGTTATTTTTCTTATCTCCTTGATATTTCCCTTCCAATGGAGACTTGACATTGCGGGATAGATAGAAGTTGCTACGGCCACACCTACGACGGTCATAAGCATACCGATTTTTTTGGCCGCATAATAATCTGCAACATCCATAGCACTCCAGAACCACTGTATCATAACGATGTCAGTATTAGATGCTATGATTATGGTCGAAGATGCTATCGAGAGCGGTATTGCGAATTTTACATACGACCGAAAATGCTCTTTGTCTGGCTTCGATATCGGCATTTTTCTGAACATATACAGACCAAACAGGACGGCGGCCAGCGCTCCGGCTATGTACGCATCCATCAGGGCAATTACTCCGAGAGAAAGAACCGCTATCATTATTATAAGGAGACTTCTTGTAAAATTATTGAAGAATATGAGCGTTTGAGATTTTGCAATCTCACGCCTTCCGTTGAATGTCGAAACAAAAACATAGAGAATCCCGAAGAGCGCCCAGTAAATTATAGAATAGTATATGGCCTTCTCATGGGTTCTGGTTTCGAAACCGTTGCCCATGACATCTGTCCAGACGTAGAGGGAAAGAAATACGGTAAATATGAAC
>WALJ01000040.1 GCA_015522885.1 Thermoplasmata archaeon | reverse complement strand
TGCCGATAAGTTACGAACGCCTATGGAGATATCATATGGATGGAAATATTAGCGATTCGGCTTCTGTGTTCTATGGAAACATGACAAATTCCAGTGATGATGAGATCCTCGCCATTACAGATAATGGGACGTTATCCGCTCTTTCTCCTCTGGGAAATAGCGGCAGCCCGGTCGTACTGTGGAGCAAGAACCTGAACGGAACGGGTTTCTACTCACCGATTACGGTTGATGTGGACAACATGGTAATAGCAGCGAGCAGGGATGGTCATTTCTACGGATTGAACGCAAGCGACGGCTCATTGCTCTGGAATTCTACATTCGACGTTGAATTCAGCACACCCTATCTGAGCAATTACTTTGCAGTTAATCATAACGATGATGCTCTAGTGTATGCGGGCACATCTGATGGCTATGTCTATGGGATAAGGATACATGACCAGAATGCAAGCGCAAAAAATCCGAAAAAAGCCGGAGAACGTGAGAAATACATCTATCTGGGACAACATTCTCAGGTTCCGGACATACTTGTAACACCGGATGCGCCAAACACTCAGAACATTTATGCGAGCGTCACATACACAGAAGGCGGAATGTATTACAGTGATATCTACTGTATAAGAGCCAAAGATATACAAGTGGAGGAGAATCCTTTCGTATGGAAAAATACCAAACTGCCGGGCAATATAACACAAAAACCAGGATATTTTAGTCAACAGGGAATCTCGTATTGTGTCACAGAGCGGGGGACACTTTATGCTTTCACCAATCAAGGAACCGTGTTCTGGAAGTCCACGATAAAGGAAGGCGCTTATCTGTTTGCGCCTCTGGTGGCTCCCAACATACCCCATAGTGCGGATGAGAAGATGTTCGTCTATAAAACCCTCATAATGGCAAGCAAAAGTGGAGACATGGCCGCTCTTTCAACAAACGGCAAGTATCTTGCACCTCTGCCTCCGGGAGTCTATCCCTCTGGAAACAGGTATCTTCTCGGTACCGACGCGATGGGAAGAGACATATTCAGTCAGCTCGTATGGGGCTCGCGGATAGCTCTCATAGTCGGTTTCGCAGCCTCATTCCTATCGGTATTGACAGGAGTTCTCGTTGGTGTCGTCGCAGGATATTCCGGAGGCTGGGTCGACACAATACTGATGAGGTTCACGGACGTGATTCTCGTTATGCCTTTCCTGCCGCTGATAATAGTGTTCACCTCTCTGATGGGGCCGAGCATATGGAACATCATCCTTGCCATAACTCTGGTGGGATGGCCGGGTACGGCAAGGATAATTCGCTCTCAGGTCCTCTCTCTCAAAGAGAGGCCGTTCATAGATGCGGCTAAGGTCACGGGTGCCAGCAATACGAGGATTATGTTCAGGCACATAGTTCCGAATGTGCTGCCTCTCGCTTTCCTGTACATGACATTCGCAGTGACAGGGGCAATTCTCGGAGAGGCATCTCTGAGCTTCATAGGGCTCGGTGACCCGACGACCATGAGCTGGGGTATGATGCTTTACGGAATCTCCCACGGCTCCGGATACACGCTGACCGCATGGTGGTGGCTGCTGCCTCCGGGCTTTGCGATAACATTCCTGGTGCTGGGATTCTTCCTTGTAGGCAGAGCGTTTGAAGAGATAATAAATCCGAGACTGAGAGCGAGGCGATAAAATGGAAGATATAGAGATTAAAGAGGAACAGGTATTCGAAGGTGAAGAAAGCTCCGAAACTTCTCCTATACCCTATCCAGAAGGCGAAGAATACCTCCTCGAGGTCAACCACCTGAAGGTGTACTTCGATGTCATCGGCGGAAAAGTCAAAGCAGTGGACGATGTCTCGTTTGCCATGAAACCCGGAGAAACGCTCGGTTTGGTGGGTGAAAGCGGCTGCGGAAAAACAACCACAGCGTTCACAATAACCCGCCTTCTACCGGCCAATGGCAACATAATCGATGGATACATAAAGTACAAGGGCAAGACGATAGGTGAAAAGGAACCGGAGATAAAGGGTTTTATGAAGGACAGGAAAAAGAGAAAGCTCTACAAAGAAAGAGAGGCCATGATGGCCCCCATAAGATGGGCGGAAATATCCATGATATTCCAGAGCGCTATGAATGCCTTCAATCCCGTGCATAAAATAGGAGATCAAATTGTTGAAGCCATACTTGCCCACGAGAATGTAACAAAAGAAGAAGCAATGGAAAGAGCAAAGGAGCTTTTCAAGCTTGTAGGTTTGCCTCCGGGAAGAGTTGTCGGATATCCGCATGAGTTCAGCGGAGGAATGAGGCAGAGGGCCATGATTGCCATGGCACTGGCATGCAGCCCTTCTCTTTTGATAGCAGACGAGCCTACAACAGCTCTTGATGTCATAATGCAGGACAGAATACTGGCGGAAATAAAGAGGCTCCAGAAAAAGCTCGGAATTGCAATGATAATAATCACCCACGATGTCAGTGTTGTTGCCGAAACCGCTGACAAAATGCTGGTGATGTATGCGGGCAAGATGATGGAATATGGAGAGATAGGCGAGCTCTTCCACAAACCGGCGCATCCGTATACGATAGGACTGCTGGCCTCCTTCCCAAGCATAAAAGGCGAGAGAAAGAAACTGAAATCCATAGCAGGTTCTCCACCGGATTTGGTAAATCCACCGACAGGCTGCAGATTCCATCCGAGATGCAAGTACGCGAAACCGATATGCATGGAAAAGGAGCCACCGCTGACCGAAGTTTCACCGGGACACTGGGCGGCATGCCACTTTGCGAAGGAAATATACAGCGGAGAACTGAAGGAGGAGTGAAAATGGCCGAGAAAACTGTTGTCAATGTAAAAAACCTGAAGAAGTACTTCCCGGTAAGAGCCGGCCTCATGAGCTCTTTTGCAAAAGAAGAGAAGAAATTCGTACATGCGGTCGATGACGTATCTTTCAATATCAGACCCGGTGAGATATACACACTTGTTGGGGAGAGCGGCTGCGGTAAAACAACAACTGGCAGGCTGCTTACAAGACTGGAAGATCCAACCGACGGCCACATATATTTCCGCGGTAAAGACATAGCATTCCTCAAAGGAAAGAATCTCAAGGAATTCAGAAGAAATGTCCAGATGATATTTCAGGACCCCTACGAATCTCTCAATCCCAGACTGACGGTTTTTGCTACCGTTTCGGAACCACTCATAGTGCATCATGTCGGCGATACAATCGATGAGAGAGAGGATCTGGCGGCAAAGGCTCTCGAGGCTTCGGAACTGAAACCTGCCACAGAGTACTTGCACAGATATCCGCACGAGTTGAGCGGGGGCCAGAGGCAGAGGGTCGCAATAGCAAGAGCGCTCGCCCTGAGACCGGAGTTCATCGTTGCAGACGAGCCCGTTTCAATGCTGGATGTTTCCATAAGGGCGGGTATTCTGAACCTTCTTCTGGAACTCAGAGAAAAATATGGTATACCCTACCTGTTCATAACCCATGACCTTTCGGTAGCGAGGTATATGAGCGATAGAATAGGAGTTATGTATCTCGGAACACTGGTAGAAACAGGAGAAACCGAGAAGATAATCAAGAATCCGCACCATCCTTATACCAGAGCCCTGCTGTCTTCGGTGCCTGTGCCCGATCCGTATTACAAAAGAGAAAGAAAGAAGATTAAGGGAGACCTGCCGAGCCCGATAGACATTCCGAAAGGCTGCAGATTCTATCCGAGATGTCCTTTCGCACAGAAAGGCATATGTGATACGAAGAAACCGCCGATTGTCGAGGTCGAACCGGGGCATATGGTAATGTGCCACTTTGCAAAAGACATTCCCGCGATGGATGAGGCCATGGAAAGCGAAATAGAGGAGGATGTTGAACTCGGAGAAAAACTGCTCAGAGAAACAATGAAGTCCGGTGAAGAAGGAATGCTCGTAAAAGAAGAAAAAGTGGAGGATCTGGAACAGTATGAAAGAGAGACCGCTTTCTAAAACCCTTTAACTCAATCATATATTTTCTTTTTTGAAATAAACAAAATAAATGGTTTCAGGAAATTTCGGTCAAGATAAGGAATTTAACCGAACAGGGCTCCGAGTCCTGCTGCCGCATCTTCCTCGGAGACCTCTTCTTCCTTAGCCTCTTCCTTCTTTTCCTCTTTCTTTTCCGCTCCGCCTTCTGCCGTCACTGCCGGTGCTGCTGCTACGGGTGCAAAGGCAGCGGTCTTCATGGCTTCATCTATGTCCACACCATCCAGTGCGGCTATAAGAGCCTTTACCCTTGCGGTATCGGGCTCGACACCTGCTGCCTTCAGTATGTTCACTATTCCGTCCTCCGTTATCTCCTTTCCGGCGGAGTGAAGTACCAGAGCGCTGTATATATATTCCATTTTTACACCTCTTTTTCTTGTTTTATCCGAATAATGCTCCTAATCCTGTTACTGCGTCCTCTTCGGACGCTTCTTCCTCTTTTTCTTCTTTCTTCTCCTCTTTCTGCTTACCGCCGTCTTCGGGTGGTTTTTGAGAGGGCTGAGAAGACAGAGCGCCTTTCAGCTCGTCATCCAGTGCTTCAGGAGCGAGTGAGGCCAGAGCGAGCATCTCTCTCCGGGCTTTCGCTATGAGCGTTTCTATGGATTCCGATGTCGGAACCGCAGCATTGACTGCCAGATTCAGTGCTTCTCTCGCGGCCTTTGCAATCAGGGGCTCCACGGTCATATCCGATATGTATCCGATGTACATTGCAAGGTTGAACGCAGTTCCTGCCGCGCTCCTCACATTGCCGAGATATTCCTCTTCGTCAACCGCAAGTACTGTTTTATCGAATATCGTGCC
>WALJ01000039.1 GCA_015522885.1 Thermoplasmata archaeon | reverse complement strand
AGATGAAGAGGCCCGGTGTCGAGGCGATAATCGGAGTTCTTGATGACCCGACCTTCGGTCTCAGCGTGATGGTCGGCCTAGGTGGGATTTACACGGAACTCTACAAAGATGTCTCTTTCAGGGTCATACCGATAAGCGAGAACGATGCGGATGAGATGCTGAGAGACCTGAAAGCGCACGAGATATTCGAGGGATTCAGGGGCATAAAGACCAACAGAAAGGCGCTTATAGACACGCTTATGAAGGTCTCGGAACTCGCAGCGGACCTGAGCGAGCGTCTCAGCCAGATGGACCTCAATCCGGTTTTCGTGCGTGAAGAGGACACGGTCGTGGTGGATGCCAAAATGGTTCTAAAGGGATGAGATGAGGCTGGCAGCGCTCCTCTCGGGAGGGAAGGATTCCACATATTCCGTTTATCTTGCGCAGAAAGAAGGGCATGAGGTCAGGGATGCGGTGATTTTCATACCTGAGACCGATTCGTACATGTTTCACAGGCCGAATGCGGGAGAGGCGGTGAAGATTGCGGAAGCGATGGGGCTGAACCCGATAATAAGACATACTAAAGGGATAAAAGAGGAGGAACTGGAAGACCTGAAAGATGCTCTCGCTTCTCTGGATGCCGAAGGCGTCATAGCGGGAGCGATAGAGTCGAAATACCAGTTCGAAAGGGTGAAAAGGGTCTGCGAATCCCTCGGCCTCGCTGTCTATACTCCGCTCTGGCACAGGGACCAGACTGAGATAATGAGGGAGATGATTTCCGATGGCTTCGAAATAATGGTGGTGTCGGTGAGCGCCTACGGCCTCGGCGAGGAATGGCTCGGAAGGATTATCGATGAAAAAGCGGTGGAAGAGCTGAAGAAGGTCGAGGAGAAGTACAGGATAAATGTGAGCGGCGAGGGCGGGGAATATGAGACGATAGTCCTCGACGGCCCTAACTTCAGGTACGGATTTCAGGCGGAGATAAAGCACAGGGTCTGGAAAAGGGACCACGGGTGGATTGAGGTCGAGCTGATACCAAATTCTAAATAATGAGGGCTATTACAGTGCGGTGAAATAATGCCTGTTTGCCCCCTCGATTACCGCTACGGCAGAGATGTGATGAAGAGAGTGTTTTCGAACGAGGCTAGAATACGGAAGATGCTCGAGGTCGAAGCAGCTCTGGCAAGGGCTCATGCGAAATCGGGTCATATCCCAGAGAGCGCTGCGGAGGAGATATCGAAGAAAGCATCCGTCGAATATGTGAAACCGGAGAGGGTGGATGAAATTGAGGGAGAGATAAGGCACGATGTCATGGCACTGGTTAAGGCATTCTCCGAGGTATGCGACGGCGATGCGGGAAAATACATTCATCTTGGAGCCACAAGTAACGATATAATAGACACCGCCACGGCGCTCCAACTCAGAGATGCTCTGGATATCATAGAAGATGACCTGAAGGTTCTCGGGAGCACGATGGCGGAGCTTGCAAAGAAGCACAGGGACACGGTGATGCTCGGCAGGACCCACGGGCAGATGGCAACACCGATAACCTTCGGGCTGAAAATGGCGGTCTATTTGGACGAAGTGAGGAGGCACCTTGAAAGGCTGAGAGAGGCAAAGAAGAGGATTGCTGCGGGAAAGATGATGGGCGCTGTCGGAACAGGCGCGGGATTCGGAGATGATGCCCTGAAGATAAGGGAACTCGTCGGAAAGGAGCTTGGGATAGATATGGCCGTCGCATCCGGACAGGTAGTCGGGAGAGATAGATACATCGAATTCATTGCCCTTGCATCCAACATTGCAACGAGCCTCGAGAAGTTCGCCACGGAGATAAGGAACCTCCAGAGGCCGGAGATTGACGAGGCCGCCGAGGCTTTCGATGTGGAGAAACAGGTCGGCTCTTCAACGATGGCGCACAAGAGGAACCCCATAACATCGGAGAACATATGCGGACTCGCCCGTGTTCTCAGGGGATTTCTGACTCCGCAGATGGAGAGCGCCGTGCTCTGGCATGAACGGGACCTCACGAATTCATCGGCGGAGCGCTTCACATTGCCGCACACCGCCGTACTTCTGGATGATATACTCAGAAAGACGGAGGATGTCTTCCGCAACCTTGTTGTAAAGCCTGAAAATATGTTGAAGAACTTGGAGCGCTCCCACGGACTGATAATGGCAGAGTCCGCGATGCTCTCACTGACCGGGAAGGGAATGGGAAGACAGGAAGCCCACGAACTCATAAGGAAACTCTCGATGAAAGCGGAGAGCGAGAACAGGCACCTGAAGGACATTCTCATGGAAAGCGAGGAAGTGAGAGCGCTCCTCGGCCCGGATGAGATAGAGCGGGCAATGGATTACAGGAACTACACGGGAAAGGCTGGGGAGATTGTGGATATGGTGGTAGAGAATTGGGAAAAAGAGATAGAAAATTAAAAATCTGTAATGGATTTCTGAGTTCCCATTAGAGATTCATAGGAATGAATCTGAAACCCTTCCACCTGCTTTTTACTTAGCATCTTCTGGATGCTTTTCAATCTTTTTTGAGGAGCGACTATCCATACAGTAATTCCTAAATCTGCAACTTTCCTATAGAATTCTATCTGGTCTGCTTTAAGTGGTGATTTATTTT
>WALJ01000038.1 GCA_015522885.1 Thermoplasmata archaeon | reverse complement strand
TAACAGACGATTATTCCACATACAGCGGAACATGGAATCTGATAATCTTCTTGGGCTCATATTCGACAAGCAGGATGCTTCAGGACTTCACACTGACTTTCACCATGAAAACCTCTCCGGTAAATCCAGACTGTGATGGGGATGATTTAAACGATGGAGAGGAAGTAAACCCGGGATACGACGGATACATCACTGACCCGAATCTAGTGGATACGGACGGAGACGGCCTCTGGGACGGGTATCGGAATCCGCATAACATTCATAATACGGAACAGTGGGCCAGAACAAGTCCGGTAAATCCGGATTCGGATGGAGATGGGGCATCCGACCGCGAGGAGGTACATAGCATGGTTTCAGGAAAGAACTGGGCTCTTTCCAATGCGATGATAAAGATAAAGTTCGGAAACGTTACCGTACATGGATCATCCGGCGACACGTATACGGTAGAAGGAATAGCCCATGTTGTTTCCGGTGTTGTTAATGCGACGTACATAACACCCGAGACACAGATAACAATCGGCGGTGACGGGAACGGGACCGTGGATATGGGGTATTCGTATTTCCTCGATATATCCGATAAATCCACAGAAACATTTGAAATAACACTGTACCTTCTCAGAACCGACGGAACTCCGAAACTTCTCAAGATATACATATCTTCAGATAATTATACTTACACATCCACGACATACAACATCCGTCTGGGAACATTGCTCAATCCCTCTGGAAGCGATGGAGAGATGAACGTGTATATAATCCCTGTCTCGCAGACACGGAACAGTGTCTGGACATTCTACACGGACGATATGGTTTCTGTCGGAAGATCCAATCTACACAGCGACTCCTGGCTGAGATATGTCAGCACCGGTTCATACTATATCTTCACCCTGAACACTACCGCACCATCCACAGACAACTCAATCGAAGCGGGCATGAACAACACCATAATCGTCCCTGCTCCTCTTTTCACAAACTCCTACTTCTATCAGCATGAGATTGTCGATGGAAATGGATCTACTGATTGGCCGACCCTGACATTCTACGGAGACAATGCATCCGCAGATAACACAACCGCCCATGTCTCGGGAATCATAACAGGAAACATAACAGGGGATGAAGTTCTGGAACTCCTTGAGGAGTTATCGAAGAACACAACGGGAGCTGTGGCGTACAATTATTCCTTAGAGGACCCTGTGCAGCTGAACCTTCCCAATGATGTCATAAAGCTCGTTCCGTTCTCAGGCTACGGATACCTTATAAACAGATATGTCAGACTCCATAACTCTCCCACAGGAAAACTCCCAAAGGAAGATTCATCCGGAAACAACAATAACGGAAACTGGTTCGATAATCTTATTCAGGGTGCATGCAACCTCGGTGCCAAGGTCGGCAATATGCTCTGGAGCGGTGCGAAATATATCTGGAACGGTGCCAACTGGGTATTTGATAAGGTCATAGTCGGGGGAATTTCCGCACTTGTAAAGAACTTCCAGGAATTCGTGGAAGAACTCGGAAAAGCACTAACAGACTTCGGGAAGAAGATTGTGGGTTCATTTGAAACAGCGATGAAAAAGATAGATAACGCTGTAGGAAAAATGAGAGATTTCATTTTCTGCTTTGCAGGAGAGGTATACAACGAAGTGGTCTCAATCATCAGAAGTGCTATGTCTGAGGTGGTAGATAGTTTCTTTGATAAAATCAATACATTGAGTCCGAAAATTAAAGATATCAAACCTCAGAAAAGCTGTGTAAGAAACATAAATGCAAATGAAATCCTATCTGAAAGGTCCTATGAAGAAGCGCACAGTAAAAGAATGCTCCTTATAAGGATGCTACAATATATCTCAGATAGCTCGATAAATTCGGATGAGATGAAGATTGTCTCTATGGTCTTCCTCACAGCCATTCTTGCAATGGACTCAAAAGGGCTTTTCTCTCCCATAACTCCTTTGATGGGTGCCGCAGCCACATTGTCCTCCCTTCTTTCTATATCCTCTGTAAGCATAGATATGGTGAGTGCCTTCGCAGATAGCCTTAAAGGAGAGCTGCAGATAGTAGTGCAACAAAACCTTGAGAAAATAACACGTGATACGAGCCTAACATATAGAAAAATATATCCTAATTATATAAATGATGTTCTTGGAATAGAGACTGAAAACTTCTCATATTCTGATACATACGGGCAATCTAGTTTTAATCCTGATGAGTACGGACTTTCCCTGAAAGATGCCCCCTCCACCCAGATAGTTTATCCGAGTTTCGGCGATCCGGCGATAATTGTTCCTTCCGATGCTGGAGCATGGAAACTTACTGTAAAAATAAAAAGCGCGGATTCTACACTTTCTAACTGGGATGTGCGCATATACACCGCAGATTCCATGGATTTTTCGAAAAATGTTCAATGCTCGGTCACCGATGCAAAGTTCTCAAACAATATCTGGACGCTTACCGTGAGAATACCTTCGAATGCCCTTCCTGCAGGGATTGATAGGGGACTTTTTGACCTGAAAGTGACCGGAGATGAGCATGATTTCGGAACTCAGGCCCACAGTGTGGAACTTAACACCTCTTATTCCGCTCATCCCAAAATAATTCAGCTCACGGATACGCATGTCGGGGAGATTTATGCGGAAAGAGATCTCATTGAGCTGGTTAATAAAATAAATGAAGAGATGCCTGATTTTGTGGTATTAACCGGAGACATAGTTAACGGTGGACCTGTGGAAACTCTCAAGCCGTGGATTGGTGGCAATCCTGAAGACAGCTTCTATTCCTCGACCGAAAAGGAATATCAGGTAGTCAGAGCCATTTTATCGAGGTTGAAAGTGCCTGTCTATCTGACTCCCGGCAATCATGATTACATAGACTCTTCTCCTCCAAGCATAAGTGAAAAGATTATTGGCGCCGTAGAGATTATGGCGGCAATTGGGACGGCTATAGGAATGGGGCTTGTGTCGCCCATAGCGATTATTTCAGGTATTGTCAGCTATGCACAGGGACATTCCTTCCTAGACGGTGTAATGTATGTGTTGAAGCCCGCAATAGAGTGTATTGAAAGTTTACTCATAGACGCTGGGAAAAACTTGGAGGCCAGCGTAAGGTACAACCTTGATGATTACAAACGCTTCTTCGTTCCGGATATGAGGTCCATAACCACCTCCACCTATTCTGCCGACTATTCCTTCGACTACGGCCCGTATCACTTCATATCCGTCGATTCCGGCAAACCCAAAGACTACACAAACGTCACCCTCCCGGGACTCGATTCCGGACAGATCAAATGGATGAAAGACACGGACTATCCGGACGCAGTAAAAAGAGGTTCCACCCACACCTTCATCTTCACCCATGCACCGATAGTTGACGGCACAATCTTCGGCAAGGATGCGACCCATATAAGCCCACATGACTATAGGTTCGTTAAATGGGTCTATACCCTCACAAATCCTAGCGACCCAAATTCATATCCGAATGTCGAAGCGGTCTTCTGCGGTCACACACATGTGAATGTCTGGGACTTCATAAAGGGACTGAAGGGAAAATATACAGATGATGACAGGGATATAAAATGGTATAACACAGGAAAAGGTGATTTTTCATATAACACTATCGTTCCATATTTCTATACAGACGATC
>WALJ01000037.1 GCA_015522885.1 Thermoplasmata archaeon | reverse complement strand
TGCGAGCCGAGGACTGCCATGACATCCAGACCTCTGGGGAAGCATCTCGCAGGCCCACCTTGGGTGTATTCCATGGTGAACGGCTTTCCCTCTCCGACAAAATCGCCGGCTTCGAGGGTCAGATGAGTGAACATATAGGAATCGGGAACATATCTCTGTCCCATGAGCCTCATACCCTTTGTCTTCTCAGTGACATTGTCCAGTTTGTCATCCGTGAGCGGTGGGTATACAGCGCATTCTCCCGTTCCTCCGTAGATTTTCGGAGAGCGCATCTCAAGGAGCTTTTCTTTGAATTGTAAGAATGTATCGTTGTCCAGCAATTCGGAATATGTGAAATTCCCATTAAATAGCTCATTCACGGCCTTCATATACTCATAAGGTGTAAGGTCATCAGCGACACCTACGAAGAATGATGTTATAGCATATATTCTGTTCCAGATGTCTCCGGCATTTCCAGAGGGAGTCTCCGTGGAATTCAGCTCTTCCGATATCATGGCGGCGGCTATCGTCGCATTCCTCGCATCTTTCTCTGAGATAAGGTAAGGAGCATCTTGACCGTATGGCTCACCGCCTTTCATGAGGAATGCCATCCTCCCGTACCACATCATCGCCTTGAAGTATCTCCTCAGCTTCTCAGTCTCGGTGTAATGCCCTCTGGGAACATACTGGGAGTAGTCTTCCTTGTAGTGGAATATCGGGGATTTATTGAAGCCCGAATGGTTATCTATGAGAGCCATCTCCTCGGAGACTTCTCGAGAAACACAGTCCGGAACTGTGAAATCCACGACAGGCATCGACTCTGAGCTGTTGTATTCCTCCGTTGGAGTTGTTAGCAGTTTTACGGCAACCGAGAAGAATGCGGTGTTAATCCTTGCGCTCTCCTTAAGCGTTGGGTCAGTGAAGGAGTTATAGTCTGAAAGGGAGCGCTCCTCCATTGCGAGGCTGAGATTGAGCATGTCATCGAAAAACTCCTCCTGTTCCAGTCTTTTGAGAATCTCGTTGAACTGTATATGATACAGATGTAAAAGGCTGTCCGAAGTGACGAAAACAGGTATGCCGTCCTCTTTCATATTTTTGTATGCCTGCACCATGTCCTTTCTCAGCCCGTAATCGATTATGACGAACCCGTTCTGCTCCAGCCTTGAGATTTCGTCTTCGCTCGGAGAAAAAGTATAGGATATGTTATAGTGGTTTACAATATCACCGAAGGATATCGGAAGCGTGTACTGCGGAGCATTCGGGTTCACGGAAAAATTCAGAGGGCGATATGCCGAAGATACGGCATCCTTCGGATTATCCGAAAGAACGACGGGTTCCCAAGTTCCGTTATCTCCACCGGTATCCCCTCCTGTAATATTTGGGCTACCGGTATTCGTTCCGCTGTTGTTGAGATAAACCAGTCCTCCCACTGTCATCAGGCTTGCGGCAAGCACGGCGAACAGAACCTTTGCATTCTTTTCCATGTCATCTCCGACAGGATATCGGCTTGCTACCTAATAAATATTATGGTACGCTTTGGCACATATCGGAAAACAGCCAATCCATACCAAAAAATTAAATAATGGTTAGGGCTACAGTTTCACGGAAATGAATATCTTAGCGCTCATATATGCGATACTGCTCATATTCTTCATCCCCGGCTACACCCTTGTTCAGGCGATGTTCCCGAGAAAGGGAGAGCTTGACCTTGAATACGACAACCTTTATCGCTTCGCTCTTTCCATGGGTCTCAGCATTGCAATTGTCATTTTCGACGGATTTCTTCTCGACTGGCTGAGCAGAAACTTCGCTCTCCAATCCTCTCCCGGGATAGGGCTTCTTCAGGAGCCGTATTTGTCTCTCTCCATCTGGTCGATAAGTGCTGTTTTCTTCGTTATAGGTTGGTATCGCGGGGCCTATCCGCTTCTGGGAATAATCCATCCGAAGCTCTACCGAGAGGCGCCGCCGTATACGCCGAGCGCAGAAAAGATAAGGGATGAGAACCTGAAGGAGCTCAAAAAACTGGTTGACGAGAGGGCATCTCTGAAACGGCAGATAAAGGAGTACCGGACCAAGGAGAAGTCGAGCGCAAGGAGCATGCGAAAGTACTACCAGACAAAGAAAGCGGAGCTGTCCAGAAGGCTGGAAGACATAGACCGAAGAATAGAAGAGCTGGAAAAGAAGGTTGAAGAGGGTGCGGATGCCGTTTAAGTACAAGATGGTGATCGCAGTCAGGGATGACCTCAAACTCTCAAAGGGAAAGATGGCCGTTCAGGTTGCCCACGCCGCGGTATCCTGTGCGCTCTCCTCTAAAAAAAGGCATACCCTTGTTTTTAGAAAATGGTTCGACGAAGGACAGAAAAAGGTCGTCGTGAAGGTAAAAGACCTGAAAGAGCTCTACGAAATCAAAACTGCCGCCGAGGACATGGGCATACAGACGGCATTGATATCCGATGCCGGGCTTACGGAGGTTGAGCCGGGTACCGTGACCTGCCTTGGACTCGGCCCTGAGAAGAACGAAGTTCTGGATACCCTTACCGGAGACCTTCCCCTTTTATGAAAAAAGAGTGCCTGCATTTGCGTGAAATAAGGGACTCCGAGACAAAATTCCTCTTTCCTCAGAAGAGAGATGACTGTGTTTGCCATCGGCGCGCTTCACAATATCAGTGTAAGGGGTGTAGGATAATTCTGTCCCAGAGCCCGTTATGTCGGTAGCTATAAATAACTCCTTACTCATGGGATATGTATGATGACAAAGGCGCGGAGCGCTCACTTTATCTTTGACAAAGATGTGCAGTACAGAGACCTTGCAGGGATATACCCCGAACTTTTCAGAACCTTTCTTCAGGAAACCGGACAGATGCCCGAGGACCCTGCTCTTGTGGAAGTGTGGCTGGAAAGAGACATGAAGGAGATTAAAAAGAACAAGAAACCGGAGGGATATCTGAAGCAGAATGCTACGAAACTGGTATTTCCCATAAGACAGGATTATGTGGAATTCTACATATATAATACATCCAGAAACCCGACGATTCCCGAGGTAGCTCAAAAACTGGAGAAAATAATAAAAAAAGAGGGACTGCCGTATACGCTGAAGACCGACATCATGCTGAGATTTTCATCATCAAAGTGAAAACATGGTGAACATAGCGAGTCTCGGAAATCCGGAAATCGCTGCGAAGATAGGGAAGAAGGGCACCGTAAGCGATATAGAGTTATATAATTACAAGGGTCGGGAAGGGGATATAAGCTTCATACACCCCCACAGATATCCCGAAAGAATTCAGCCGCTTCTCTATTCTCTCAACCTCTCGCACGGGGCTCTTTTCGTCGTTGATAACATAGACCGCTATTTCGGGGAACAGGTCATAGGCCTAGATTTGAGGGAAATAAAACAGGGTATATTCGTTCTCAGGCATTACATTCAACCGGAGCAGATTGCACCCTTCATCAAAGGGACCGCTCTGGAAAACTATCGCTTCACCGATGACCCGATAGAAATAAGGGAAAGGCTTACATCGATCGAAATAAAGAAGAAAGAAGGGGAGACATCGATACCTGTGGACCATTTCTTTCCAGTGAAAGGTGTCGGGACCGTGATTCTCGGCACGGTTATGAGCGGTGAAGTTTCCGTTCATCAGGAACTCCGAATATATCCGACAGACAGGACGGTACAGGTGCGCAGCATACAGGTCCATGACAGAGATGTTAATTCAGCGGGAGTCGGCTCAAGGGTCGGTCTCGCACTGAAAGGAATAAAACCGGAGGAGCTTGACAGAGGGATATGGCTTGCAGAACCGGGGAGCATGAAAACCGGCAACAAATTCGAGATAGAACCGGAATTCACGCCATTCTGGAAAGGCAAACTCTCCGAAGGAACAGTACTGCACCTCTCTTCGGGAACCCAGTTCGTACCCGGAAAAATGCTCGACCAAAGGACGATAGAATTAGAGAAGGACATTGCGTATGCTGAAGATGACGAAATTCTTTTAATACAAGCGGATTCCATGCCGAGAATCATAGGAAAAACAGAGTTAAAGGTGATCGAATGACTTATGCGGTATTCAGAGTGAAAAAAGAGGCGAAGAGCAGGATAGACGAGGCACTGAAGATAGACGTAATAAGCAGGCAGAGTATAACGGTAAGAGATGGAGAAGGGCTGGGACTGGATGAGCATACCTATGTCCTCATAGAGGGCTCCGACGAGGCTGTGGAAGAGGCGAAAAAAGCCTTTGATTTTGCTGAGATTCCCGAAAATTCCGAAGAGATATACAAAAAAATCAAGGAACAGGAAGAAGATGCGGCTTCGGGAATGGGCCTGATATTTCAATGAGGGGCTGTGGGTTATACATAGACATATGTCACAGTTATAGTCAGAGACTTCGTTAGTTTATAGTCGCTATAGTCGCCGACACTACCTGAAAGAAGAGTGGCAAGAACAGAGGAGGACATCAGCAACCGCAATCACTGCTATATGTGGTTTGTCGAGATTGCAAGCATATCTGCATATTTTCCAATTCTACCGGCATTTCATGAACGAATTCGAGAGAAACACCTCACCTGTAATGATGGAAGGATTAACGAGCCGTTTGTGGACATGGCAGGATTGACGTATCATTTTCCGATATAAATTAGGTCAATCCGATTTTTGGGAGGCTTTTGAAGATATTTATTTCTTGTCATACAGAAATATGACATCAAAAATGTTATATACCCTTTGTGTATATCTCGGAAGTACCTAACGGACACAAAAAAAGATATGCCCTAAAAATGTCCTACAGATGCAGAATCAAGGACAACAGTTCGAGAGAAACCTCTTAAAGCCAAAAAAACACAGAAAGAGGCAGAAAATGGTGGAAAAAATAAACGAAAGGATTACGGTAAGACTGCCGGAAGAAACGCTCACACGAATGGATACTTTTTTAGAGGCATTGGGTTTCAGAAACCGCTCGGAATTCGTGAGGATGGCAGTAGAAGAATACATCGAGAGAAGAAAGCTGTCCACCCTTGTTTCTCCAATCGTTCAGGAAGAGAAGATACAGATAGAGCTGCCGTACATGGCCGCCATCTCCATGAAGTACATGGTACAGCAGGGATATGTAAGACCCGATGCGATATCCGACGAACTTTCTTCAAGAGCTGCTGACTGGATATACGGAGCGCTCTCGAAATTTACCGGAAAAACCGCCGAAGATGCCGAACTATTCCTCCTAAATCTGGAGAAAAAGGGTAAAAAAGCCTCTGAAATGGCAAAAATTGTCCGTGAATAGGATGCACTCAACTCCTAGCCCGAGGTGAAAAAATGGAAAAAAACGAAGAAACGGAAAAAAACGAGAAGGAAGCCCTTCTGAGAGAGGTACACCGGATACTGGACTCCGGTATATACGGAGAGGTGACCAAGACGAAGACCGTGGCGGTCATCGGAGCAGGTGGAGCCGGAGGGAACAGCCTCCAAAGGCTGTACGAGATGGGACTGAAGTCGATGAAGAATGTGGAGACCATAGCGATCAACTCCGACGAGACAGTACTGGAGCTTCTTAAAGATGTCGATAAGAGGGTGCTTATAGGGAAGAACCTCTTCGAACATCCGCAAGGCGCTCACGGAAGAACAGAGATTGCAAGAAAGATGATAGATGCCGCCAGAGAGAGCCTTGAAGTGCTGGTCAATCCCTACCCCGTACTGGTACTCGTAGGAGGACTGGGCGGCGGAACCGGCTCCGAACTTCTGGTCGAGATGAGCAAAATCGGTGTTGAGAAGAGAAAACTGGTCATAGCCATACCGATAATGCCCTTTAGTACAGAAACCGGAAGGAGAGCCCTTGCAAAGAGAATCATGAAAAAGCTCGAGATGACCGGTGCAGTCATAGCTCCGCTGGACAACGACATGCTCGTAAAGGATGAAAGGATGAAAGGGCTGAGCATAAACAAGGCCTTCGAAACTCTCGACAGGATAATCTTTCGAAAGATAAGGGAAATACAGGACGAAAGCATGAAGACGGTTATAAACGAGATAGCCAGAGATGTCATGGAAAGGATATCCGTAGCATATGAAGAACCGATGCATTCTCCGGAGATAGTCAGCTCCTATGCCCCTATGTCGCCCCCCGGCAATCCGATTACAGCCAGAAAGAACGAATCTCTGATGAAAGCAAAGGATGTACAGAATCAAAAAGATGCGGGGCCTCCGCAGCCTGAAAACAGCCTGAATATAGGCAACTAACTCCCTTACTCCTCATTTTTTTTCGAGTAAAGAAGTGTTCCCCCGAGTCCGAAAGACACCATTATGATAGTTATGGCATATACTCCGACATCCGTCCATGCATTGTACATCGAAGACCATGACAGATAGAAAGCTATGCCTAGAAACAGCACTATCAGATAGAACCATCGAGCGATTGACTGTATAATATTCTCTTCTTCGTCCATTGGATTGCGGAGAGAGAGCACCGATATAAAAGTTTGCTGGGCCGGGAACGGGTGTTTTCACGATTGAACGAAAACTTTATATAGAAGGGCAAACAGATGTATTAATGCAAAACCTCACGGAGGTGATGTAAATGAAGATCCTCAGAAAAGACGACAAAAAGGAAAACAAGCCGGTAAAAATGGGCGAAGAGCATCCGTTCAGCCTCTTCGAATCGATAGACAGAACATTCGATGACCTGAGGAACGAGATAGAGAGCCTGTTCTGGGGCTATCCGGTATACGGTCGTTACAGAGACATGCAGCAGGGTGAAATGGGAATGAGAATGCCATATGCGGACATAATCGATAGAAAGAACGAGATAGTGGTAAGTGCTGAGATGCCGGGGATTCCGAAAGAGAACGTTGAAGTGAAAGTGGATGAGAACAGTCTGGAGATATCCGGAGAAGCGGAACAGAGTACGGAAGGCGAGAATGAAGGTTATTACAGGAAAGAAAGGGCCTACACCTCATTCTACAGACATATACCGCTTCCGGAAGAGATTCGGCCCGATTCGGTGAAAGCCAGAATGAAGAACGGTGTGCTGGAGATAGTGCTGCCAAAGAAAGTCCCCTCTAAGGGGGAGAAAAAAAGGAGGATAAACGTAGAATAAACCCTTTAAAATTTATTTATGAGTGATGACAATCTTTGTTGTGAGCGCTCATAATGAGGTGATAACATGAAAGATATGAAAAAAGAAGGTGTAAAACTGAAGGTTGCGGAGGCCCGCTCAAGGGATGTGGGGCGAGGGATAGCCCGTATAGACCCGAAAACGGTCGATTCCATGGGACTTACCACCGGAGACGTGGTAATCATAGAAGGAGAGAAGAGGACCTCTGCAATATGCTGGCCCGGATACCCAGAGGACAGCGGTCAGGGCATAATAAGAATAGACGGAACGATACGGAAGAATGCGGGAGTGGGAATAGATGACAGGGTCATTGTAAGAAAAGCT
>WALJ01000036.1 GCA_015522885.1 Thermoplasmata archaeon | reverse complement strand
TACTCCTTCCCCTATATTCCCTCGGTGACCCTGTGGCAAAAAAGAAGCATCATCGGCAGTTTGAGGAGAGTTCCGCTGAGGTATAAGATTATGGCAGTTCTATCTGTTTTCCTGATGAGCGCCTATGCCTTTGTTTCCTTTGTGGGAGGAGCGGCACCGGTTGCGTCTCTCACGCCTTCGGAGATAGCGATTTCAGCGGATACTCTCGGGAGTAAAGGAAGATACAAAAACGGTGAAAGTGTGATGTCTGAATGGGGAATGGCCGATGTCTGGAATGACTCCTGAGGTGAAAAATGATGAACAAAACAACCCGTAGATTACTTCTGGTTTTGACGGTAATACTAATATTATCTTTGGCAGTCCTATCTATAATTTATATGATGGTTGGAAATATGGGTGGTACAAAAGTTTTGATTGTTTATACCTCCTGCCCCGAGAAATTCGACCAAGATTGGTACAAAGTAGATATTATCAGGGCCAATGCAACGCATTGCAGTCTCGGAATAACAGATTCTCCCAAGAAACTCATATATACGGAATATGCAAACGGTTCCAAGGTTTCCACTGAAAAAACCTCCGGCGGATATTCAGACACATACATGCTTATGGATATAGCATATTTAAAATGGAAAGAGCAGAACTACAGTGCAGATGTTCTCTATGTGGATGCGGATAACGATGGAAAAATTTCTGTAGGAGATTATATTCTGTTGAAAAGCAAAGATGCAGGCGGATTCTTTACGGATGATATGAGAGCAAAGATAAAGGGAAATTTCATAAGGGGAGAGTACAGGTGTTAATGTGAGAGAATGTAATCCTATATTGGAGATAACATTCAACGGTACGGGAACGGACACATTCTCAGATAGGAATTCCCTCAGCTATTCATGGGATTTCGGGGATGGAAGCAGTGCGAGCGGGAGGATTGTTAAGCATATATACACTTCATCGGGAACATATACCGTTTATCTCACGGTAACCGACGATGACGGAGCAAGTTCCACGGATTACCTCATAATAAATGTGGGTGTCGATTCGGATAAGGATTCTCTCACGAATGAATTCGAAAGCGGCAAAGGAACAAATCCGAACGCATGGGATTCGGACGGGGATTATGTTGCCGATTACTGGGAGATATACAATTACTATACCGACCCGACAAAGTCAGACTCGGACGGAGACGGAGCACCCGACTGGTTCGAGATATCGTATATGGGCTATGACAATGACACTGACGGCGATGGGATAGCAAACCCGTGGGACTGGGATTCGGACGGAGATTTGATAGCTGATGGTAAGGAGATAGAAATAAACTCACAGACAGGGGATGTGGATATAAAGACCAATCCGCTGGTATACACAAACCTGAACATGACCGATAAAAAAGATTATGATGCTGTTGCTGTTGCAAAGAGCGATGAAATAGAAGTTACCGTAGTCGTAGATTATGCGGATGACAGAACGGACATACCTGTTATAACGATAAAAGGAGCTACAAGAGCAGGAGGACTCACAATAGAATTTTCAATACCTGATGTTGAGCAGAGAAATGAGATACGGGTCAAACCATATGATCCTTCTGTTTATAGCGATAAAGAGGAGGCTTTGGCACTATATCACATCGAAAACGGAAAAGAAATCATAGAAAAATACACAGGTGTGGATACTGAAAACAACATAGTGTGGGCAAAGACAAGTACACCAGCCGATGAGCTTTACATAGAGGATTCTACAAAATTTGATTCCGATGGTGATGGTCTTAAAGATTATTACGAAAGAAATACCTACCATACGGTATTCTCTGATGATGTGGAGTATGGGAATCTCCTATGGAAAACAGGAGAAGAAGCAGGTTACTACCATTCGTGGCTAATATCTACAGGTCAGGCCCACAGTGGAACGCATTTTTGGTATATAGACAAAAGCCATGGGAGTATATATAGCTCCACTGGTTTGGAGTCAGAAAGGTTTAATCTTCCGGACTCGCAGTGGGCAACACTGAGCTTCTATTATAAATCAGATGAGCCTAGGAGTACAGAAGTTAGCCTTCTCATAGGGCATTTTAGACCGAACATCATCAGACTAGAACCAAGCTCTGAGTGGAAAGAAGAAACAATAGAGCTGGATTTATTTAGCAGATATGAATTGGGACACTGGGGAGGTGGAGGTGGAGCTTTGCAGACGAGATCTTCCGGCGATACGAGAGCAATAACGACTACAGAAGGAGATTTGTGGGTGATGTTTCAGTTTCTACCATTTTTCTCTGCTGAAACTCCACCATATATAAAGATAGATGATATTACTTTGAAAGCCACAACCTCACCATTGAATTCGGATACGGATGGGGACAACCTATATGATGGCTGGAATGATGCGAACCATAACGGAGTCTGGGACAGCAACGAAGAAAAAGGAGAGATAGGAAACCCGAACCATAACGGAGCCGGAGGATATGGGACAAGCCCTGTAAATGCAGATATGGATGGCGATGGTTTAAAAGACAGCTTTGAAATAAATGGCTGGAATACATATATCAACAATAACCGTGTTTTTGTTTCTTCCGACCCTCTGAAAAGAGACTCGGATGAAGATGGCCTATCTGATTGGCAAGAATATCGGATAGGCACGAAACCCGAAGGAGACGGTTCGTGGGATTCTGATGGCGATGGAATTTTAGATATAGATGAGACGAGGCCAAGAGGCAGATCCAATGATAATAGATATATATGGATAGATTTTAATAGAGATGGGACTGAAGACACTAACGAAAAAGTAGAGGTTGATGAAATAAACCGCCAGATGATAACAGCAGAGTACATTCCTGCAGAAAGCTTTTTTGTTAGGCTAAACGACTCTGTGGGCTTGGGAAATATAACCGATGAGGAAGCATCTCAATTAATATATAACGCTACACATGACTTCGATGGAGACGGACATCCCGATAGATCATGGAACTCGCCTACAGGTTCCGTTTTTCTAGACCAAAATCTGATAGTGACGAGTCCGATCCTAGCCGACACAGATGGCGACGGCGTTGATGATAAATACGATCCTTTTCCAGATGCTCAGATAAGTAAAGTGGAATTGTGCGTTGAATTCGTGAAAAAAGGTCTCGAAGGAGGCAGTGCAGGCAGTATTACGAACATGGACATGACTACCTTTATGAAATTTGTTGCCCAGTGGTACGGTACTGGTGGGCTGAATCCACCGGATTATAAGAACGGACAGATAGTTATAGATGACGTTGAAGACCACCTTTCAGATGGTTTTGTGAGCCAGTTTTACTCAGGACATGGAGTAAACCCCGTTGCGGACATTGATAGAGATGGTTATACAAATGGAGAAGAAATAATGATGGGCAGAAACCCATTTGACAATGACAACCCTGTAAAAACTCTCTACTATGTGAGAGGGAGTATGGACGTTCAAACAGCATATGCCGGGCTGCCTCTCTCTGGCAGTGCAGGTCTCGCTCTGTATATCGATGGTGCAGACCTCGAAGGAGCAACGAAGGATGGTCAGGACGGTTGGGTAACATTCTATCTAACTTTAAATCTCGATGCTCAGTTAGGTATAAATCTCTGGCAGGCTCCCGACCCTTCATCTGTTTCCATGGGGCCAATAGAGGTTGGAGCGAAAGAGCTCCAGCAAATAGACATAGACGACGATATGCCTCCGGACACGGCAGTTTTTCATTTTCTGTGCTTTGATATCGGCGGAAGAAAAGGGGTTCAGTTAAATAGAATCGGGTTAACCTTTGGTGTCGGTGTGGAGAACACCATTGCTAAGGCCGACATAAACTTGAAAGCGATTGCAGATGAGTTGAAAGATCATGGAGTAGACATAGAGCAGTCTCTGTTGGATTTGATAAACAGTTACGGTGAACCTCTTCCAATGTCCGTAAACGACTGGATATCTGCCGTATATGGGTTCATAACCGCAGTGCTGAGCGGATATTATGATACAATGGTGATGGGGCTGGATATCGTTAATGGGATTCTCTCAGCTTCTGATTACAATTTTGCAAATCAGTATGTAAGAAATATACATTTTGGAGGGGATATATGAGGCGGATTGAATCGCTCTTCATTGTGGTTTTTTCATTATTCCTCCTTATTTCTCCTCTGTCTCTTGTTCAAGGGGGTGATTCATGGCCGGCTTCTCAGGGCAATTCTCAGCGGTCTAACTATCTAGAGGGTGTTGGAAACATAACTTATCCAGCGGTAAAATACTCTTCGGATGAAGATTATTTTGCAGGAATTCCCGGACCTGTTATGGTGATTGGAAATGTCAATAGCGACCCTTTTCCAGAGATAGTAGCGGTATCTGAGAAAACCAACAGCCTTTATGTATTCAATCATACACTGTCCCTTTTATGGGACTTTAAATTGATTAGCCCATCGCTTTCAAAGGAAAAATATTCAGAATGGAATAAAATTTCTTCTCTGACTCTTGGGGATATAAATGGAGATCATATAGACGAAATACTTTTCTCGATGTGCATGGAGAATTCCACTCTAACAACTCTGCGAGCGTTTGATGGCGATGGGACGGAACTCTGGGAAAGAGAGATTCCAGGAAGAATAACAAAGCAAGACATTGTCATAGAAGATATAAACAAAGATGGAGATAATGAAATTATTGTAGGAGCTAGCAATATTTATATTTTAAATGGCTTGGGAAACATTCTTTCCACTAAAGAATTGAATTTTGACGAATACACCGGTGTTTCGGAGATTGCATCAAAAGATGATAAAATCTTGGTTTCTGTGTGGCATTATTCCTCTGAAGACTTGGCGCATATAGACCGAGAACAATCCTATGGTACGGACAGGCCTCTCTATTCTTTCTTCAACTTAAGTCTCTTTGAAGTCGATGAAAATCTAAGCTTTGGAATGGTATGGCAGCATGAGATGGAAATGTATATCAGCGCAACTATTGGAAGATATCATTCTTTCTATGTCTCTCCATCCTTTGATGTGTGCTATTTTCTGCACCATGGGGGGCTTACAAAAATAAATCTTTCCGATGGTTATACGGAAGAAATAGAGAAATGGGGCATACCTAGTGCTTATGGTTCAATTACAGATAACCGGTCTTTTTGGGTTTATCTCTCATCTGTTTTTTCTTTAGATGCAAAAAACAACTCTCGAATATGGACAGGCGGCTACACGTTATCTTCTTCGAATGTATTGAACTATATTCTGGTTTTCGATGTGAATGCTGATGGAAGAAGAGAAGTAGTAACGATAAAAGATGGGGCTTCAATTGTGTTTTTTAATGCAGAAAATGGAAGTAAAATTTTAGAGTCAAAGATTTTTTCGAAAAAAGGAAGTGCTTCTGAACTTCTTTTACATGCGGACACAGACAACGACGGTTTTGACGAAATAATCACAACTGACCCAGAGGGAAGAATAGTTATAATAGACAACGGGAGTCCTCCCAAACCTCAGGAATCTGGAATGTCTGCCGAACTCATGGCAATTGGCGGAATAACTGCAATAATAACCGCTTCTGCGGTTATATGGAGATGGAGGAAAAGGAAAAATGAGTTATGATTTCAATCTTCTACCGGATACTGACAAAGAGGGGCTTAATGTAGATTACACTCATTTTTCGCTTAGTTCCGCCCTTTATAGTCAGAGACATAAGCTTCTAAACTAATAATGTCTCTGACTAGGAGTCGCTGACCTGATTAAACCCCCTCACGGAAGGCAAACTCGGAGCTGTCGCTCCTCGTAAAGCCCTCTTATCAGAAGGCAAACTCGGAGCTGTCGCTCCTCGTAAAGCCCTCTTATCAGAAGGCAAACTCGGAGCTGTCGCTCCTCGTCTAACCCTCTGGAAGAAGGCGAAGTGACATGACAAAAACCCTTTGGACAAATCGTAAGCTAACAAAGTTCAGGTCGAGGACTATAGATTACCGAGACACCATCACTTATTTATTGTTCCTATATCTGCACGGTGATTTCTTGGAACAGAAGCTTGTCAGAAAAGCCCTCGAGATGGGGGCGAGTTACTGCGATATAAGGACTGCAAAAAGCTCGGGAACCGGACTTGAGCTGAAAGACAGAGATGTCGAGAAGGCACAGTTCGGGGAGAGCGAAGGTGCGGGGATAAGGGTTCTCTACGGAGGAGCATGGGGATTCTTTTCCACCCATGACCTGAGTGAGAAAGCCGTTGAAAAGGCTCTGGAAACCGCATTCAAACTTGCAAAGGCCACATCCAAGGCCAGCAAAAGGAAGACAGGACTTGCGGAAGCTCCGACGGTGGACAAAGGTGTTATTTGGGTTCCGAAAAAGGACCCTGCGGACATAGACATATCGGAGAAATACGAGATGATAAAGGACATGGTGTCGATGGCAAAAGAAGAAAAAGAGGTCAAGACTGTCACGGCCGGTTATGCCGATAAGACTCTTTTTCAAAAGTTCGTGAATTCCGAGGGAACGGATGTGAGAACGCAGGTTACGAGAACCTATGTCAGGGCTTCCATAGTTGCCATGGACGGCGGAAACATATCCAGCGTGATAATATCGGCAGGCGGAACGGGAGGGTTTGAAACATTTGACCAGCTTGGCCAGCATCCTCTGGAGAACACAATAGAAGGCGCTAAAACAGCGGTCAGACTGCTTCATGCGGAAAAGAGCCCGAGCGGAGTGATACCCGTGATTGCGGACCAGGACCTTGCAGGCGTGTTCGCCCACGAAGCTCTGGGACATGCTACGGAGGCTGACCTCGTGATGGCCGGAGATTCATGCCTCGAAGGAAAGATAGGTGAGAGGATAGGCTCGGACATAGTTACTATAATCGACGACCCGACGGCCGAGAATGTCTACGGCTCCTTCCCTTACGACGACGAAGGAGTGAAGACGAGGAAGAAGGTTCTCGTGGAAAACGGAATATTGAAAACTTATCTGTTAAGCCGGGAAACGGCGTACAAACTAGGAATGGAGCCGAACGGGAGCGCAAGGGCGGAGAGCATAGCCTACCGTCCGCTCGTGAGGATGAGCAACACCTATATCAAAAACGGAGACCACAGCTTCGAAGAGCTTCTGGAGGATATAAAGTTCGGTGTTTATGCGAAAGGAAGCAGAGGAGGGCAGGTCGATACCGGAAAAGGTACGTTCCAGTTCAATGCACAGGAAGCATTCCTGATAGAGAACGGAGAAATCACCAAACCGCTGAAAGATGTGGCCTTCGGCGGCTCGACCCTTGAAATACTGAAAAACATAGACGCACTGGCGGATGACTTCCGATTCGCTCATCCGGGAAGCTGCGGAAAGGGGCAGTGGGTGCCTGTCAATGACGGGGGGCCGCATGTGAGAATAAAATCGGCAAATGTAGGAGGTGCTTGAATGGAGCCCGAAGAGATAGTGAAGATGGCAGAGAAACTCGGTGCCGAGGAAGCCGAGGTGTTCTGGATAAAGGATGTCAGCACGGAGCTTACCGTTGAAAAGAACGAGGTGGATTTCGGGGGCGGAGGCGCTTCGACAGGATATTCCGTAAGAGTGCTCAAGGACGGCAGGATAGGGTTCAGTTATTTCTCGGAGAAGGACGTGGAGAGCGCCTTAGAAAAGGCAATAAAGCTCTCAAAGCTTGGCAAGAAGATAGAGGGCTATTCATTCCTCAAAGAAGGGGATTATCCTGTCATGGAGGGTCTCTACCACGACGATGTGGCTAACTACAGTCCCGAAGAGGCGCTCCGAGACCTCAAGGAGATGGTGAAGAGCGCCACGGATTACCGCAAGGGAATCATCGTTCCCGAAGGCGGCGTGGAATACGGATACACGGAGTATTATGTTTACAATTCTCACGGCCTCTATGTCGAGGGAAAGGAGAGCGCGATAGGTGCGGGATTGTACGCAATACTGGATGACAAAGGTGTTTCCAACGGTTCATCATCGGGAGTTTCACATAAAGCCGCTCTGGATTTCTCTGCCATAGGCAAAGAGGCCAGCGAGATAGCAGTGAACACGAACGGTGCAAGCAAGCTCGAAAAATCGGGAAAAATGGATGTGCTTTTCATGAGAAACGCGATAAAACAGATACTCGAGTTCACCACGGTGGTTCAGCTTTACGGAAACAGAGCGCACAGGGGCGAGAGCCCGTACAAGCCGGATATGCTGGATTCCGAAGTGGCTGCGAAAGGACTGAGCGTCTACGACGACCAGACCAACCCGCAGGGGCTTTACTCCGCTCCTTCGGATGACGAGGGCGGTGTCTCAAGGAAACTGCCGCTTATTGAGAACGGAGTGCTCAAAAACTTCATGTTCGACAGCGTGAGCGCAAAGGAGTTCGGCGCGGAAAGCACGGGAAACGGCATGAGAAGCGGCCCGAGATTCAGGACTCCCAGAGATTCGTCCGTGCCCGAAACTGTATCGAGAAACATGGTTATAGAGTTTCCGAAGGTAAAGAGCATAGATGAGCTGATATCCGAGATGGACAGAGGAATTGCGGTTTACAGCGTTCTCGGAGCCCATACATCCAATGCTGTCAGCGGAGACATGTCCATGAATTCGACCGGCCTGCTCTATGTGGAAGGAGGAGAGATAAAACATCCGGTGAGTTCGGCGATGCTGGGCGGAAACAGCACGGAACTTCTGAAGAACATAATCGCGATAGGGGACGACAGGAGACCTATGTCGGCATCGATGGGCGGATTCAGCTTCATAATCCCCTCGATACTTGTAAGCGGGATGAATGTGGCGTAAGGAATTTTATGAAGCCTCTCCTCGATGCCATAGAAAAGCGCAGGAGCCTCCGCAGCTATACGGGCGAAAGGCCGGAGAAATGGCAGATTGATAACATCATAAAGGCTTTCATGTATGCGCCGAGCGCCATGAACTGGAAGCCGTGTCATCTGATAGTCGTACAGGACAGAGAGATGCTGAAAAAATTGTCTCTGGTAACTCCGTGGGCGAAGATGGCGGAGAAGAGCGCTCTAACTCTGGTAATTCTCGGAGACCCTGAAAAATCAAGATGGTGGATTGAAGACTGCAGCGCTGCCAACGAGAATGTGCTGTTAGAGGCTGCAGATATGGACCTCGGTGCTTGCTGGGTGCAGGTAAGGGATATAGCCGAAGACATGGAGCCCGAGAAAAAGCTTAGAGAGTTGCTGGGCATTCCGGAAAGATTGAAGGTACTGAACATGATAGCCATTGGCATACCGAAGAGATACAAGGAAAGGCACACCGATAAAGAGATAGACAGGGAAAGGCTGCACACCGAGAGATTTTAGCCAAGAAGCTCGTAGAAAGGAACCTCGCTTATTCTCAATTCCAGCTCATCCGGAATGCTCACGGAGACTATGAACTCATGCCTTTCTCTGCTTATCTCCATGAGCACACCCTCTTTCTTTGCATCCATTGCAAGCCTTGCCAGATAGTTTTCCACTGCTCTGCCGTAGGTCTTTTGAAATCCTATGAAGTCGAATGCCAGCTCGTATATCTCTTTCACCTCGGCTATAACCCCCGCTTTCTCCAGTTTTTTCAGGTGATATGAGAGTAATTGAGAAGAGAGTTTTGTAGCTCTTCTTATCTCCGCTTTTTCAAGAGGCCCTCCCCGTACGATAAGCTCCGTTATCCTGTATTCGGTCGGATTGTGAAGCCTGCGGAACAGCAGAGCATGCTCCGGCACTATGAACTCGGCAGGTGCACAGGATTTTCCTGTTTTTTCTATGTATCCGCTATTGAGAAGATATTTCAGGTGCCATCTCACGGAGCCCATCGAAAAACCGGTGCTTTCCGATATTTTCGTCATCGGAGCGCACGGAAAATTTACCAGATATTCCAGTATCCTGAGC
>WALJ01000035.1 GCA_015522885.1 Thermoplasmata archaeon | reverse complement strand
GTCGTCCCCGCCCTTTCCCTGTCCTCCTTGAGCTCCTTCCACGGCGCTCTCTCCATCATGTACTTATTGCCTAGGGCCGCCATCTTCATCATTGCTCCAAGCCCGTCCTTGATCTCCGCATTTTCAAGATGCCCCCCTGTTTCTTTCAGATATCCCTCGGTCTCATTCAGGAACGCCTCATCCTTTTCATCGGGATTTGCGGGCGGAACCTCACCGAACTTATCGGAGGTGAATGAGAGCACGCGGTGTATGAAGTTCCCGTACTTCGCCAGAAGCTCGGAATTGTTCTTCGAGGCAAATTCCTGCCAGTCAAAATCGGCATCGTGATTCTCAGGCATTATGGATATGAGATAATAGCGGAGGGCACTGACATCGTAGACATCCAGAACCTCGTTTATTCCCAGCGTTATTCCACGGCTCTTGGAGAACTGCCGGCCGCTGAACCTCAGATAATTGTTGGCTACCACGTAATCCGGCGTTTTCATCCCTCTTCCGATGAGCATGGCGGGCCAGATTATCGTGTGGAACGGTATGTTGTCCTTGCCCATGAAATAATAGTGCCTCATACCCTCGCTCCAGAACCTCTCCCAGTCTCCTCCATTCTCCTTTGCCCAGAGCTTCGATGCGGAGTAATATCCTATGACCGCCTCGAACCACACATATATCCGCTTGTCCTCGAATCCCTCCACGGGCACGGGAATTCCCCATGAGATGTCGCGTGTTATCGCCCTGTCATGAAGCCCGGATTCGAGCCAGTTCTTTGTGAATTTCAGAACTCCGCGCCTCCAGAGATTCCCCTTTTCCCCTATGAACTTTATAAGTTCGGGCTGGAGAGCGCTCAGCTTCAGGAAGAAATGCTCTGTTTCCCTGAACTCGGGAGCGGTACCGCAGAGCTTGCATCTGGGATTTATCAGTTCCTTCGGGTCAAGAGGCTTACCGCACTCATCGCACTGGTCCCCTCTCGCGTGCTCATATCCGCAGTACGGGCATGTTCCCTCCACATACCTGTCAGGAAGGAAGCGCTCGCAGTTCGGACAGTAGGCCTCCTCGGTCTTTTTTTTCGTGATGTGGCCTTTGCTCAGAAGGTCCAGAAAGAACTCCTTCACTACCTCCGCATGGTGCTCGGTGTGGGTCTTGGTGTAAAGGTCAAAGGATATTCCGAGCCTTTCCATGGCCTTTTTATTGATTCTATGATATTTCTCGGCTATGACCTCCGGACTCACACCTTCCTTTTCAGCGGTTACCGTTATCGGGGTCCCGTGCTGGTCCGAGCCGGACACCATGAGCACCTCGTTGCCTTTCATCCTCTGATACCTTGCGAATATGTCCGCTCCGAGGTAGCAGCCCGCTATGTGCCCGACATGGACCTCTCCGTTGGCATACGGCCATGCCACACCGATGAATATGCGCTCTCCTGACATGATTTCGGGTAAAAAAGCAGGGGATTTAAAGGTTGGTGAGTGTCCCCCGACGTTGATAACCATCAAAGAACATCCAAAAATCTAAAGAAAGTTTTTTAACATAGAAAGGCATTTACCTCAGATGAAGGCAACAATTATGAAATTTCCAACAGATTGCGTCGGGGATATTAAAGAGGGTTACAAATGCTAAAAGAAATTTTTAGGATTATGGCATTCTATGATGAAATTCGCTGGAAAGAAACTTCCAATTACAACTTAATAAATTTCTATCGTAAGGGTCTCGACAATGATACAAAATTGCTTACGCACTGGATATGCTATATAACAGATAGACAAATGGATTTTAAAAGGATATGGGATGTGGGAGGTTTTGTATTCTCTGAACTAGTAGATCAATATAAAAAAACTGGTAAACTGAACCTATTAAATCCAAATGTGGAAGAAAGTTTTATAAAGAAAAATGGTGATAACGATAAAAAGAAAAAAGACGGCTATCATTTTGTTAGCAAATCTAAAGTTGGTAATAATGAAATTTTAAAGAAAGATTATCTGCTCAATGCGGACGACATCGTTGAGTTTACTCCAAGATATTATCCCGCAGATTATTTTTCCATTCTGTTAACATTTTATTCATTGGAAGAGTATGGCCGCTCTTTAACCAAATTCATAGCTACGCAAATC
>WALJ01000034.1 GCA_015522885.1 Thermoplasmata archaeon | reverse complement strand
GGAAGTTCTAAAAGGTTTTGAAAGGGCTTAGGCGCCTTGAATCGTGACGCTTACGATCACTATATTGGCGTTCGGCACATGGAACTGTTCGTTTATCTGAGTGGTGTCCACTTCGTTGATTTTCTCCAGAACATCGAAACCGTCTATGACCTTGGCGAAAACCGTGAATCCCATGGAATCGAGGCGGGTATTGTCATTCATGTTTATAAAGAACTCTGATGTGGCGCTGTTCACATCCGTACTTCCATTTTTATCGCTCCCAAGGGCCATGGCAACGGTCCACATCGTGTTGTTCAGCCCGTTATCCGCTTCGCTGACTATGGATTGATATGTTGTGATATGGGTCCCGTTTGGATAATATCCTCCCCCCTGAATAACGAAATCTTTTTCCACTCTGTGAAAAAGAGTCCCATCATAGAGAGAGTTTTTAGCGTATTTTATGAAATTAGAAACTGTTATCGGTGCCTTATCTCTGTAAAGCTCTATCTTTATGGTCCCATCTATGCTCCCATCCTCGCTCTTAACTTTTATTATTGCTATCGGATTTGTGTTCGTATTACTACCTCCACCTCCTGAGCCAGAGGTGCCGGAATTTCCATACTCCACATTTCCTGAAGGAGGGGGAGACATCATAAAATATGCTGCCGCAGCAATTCCGGCAACCAGAATAATGGTAGCCATCACGAAAGATAGAGCCCTGCCACCGATTTCATGCGAAACCGGCACAGCCTCATATTCTTCATTCCTTCTTCTTGACATGGGAGTCTGAAGGGAGAGCTTATATTTAATATTAGGCTCACTCTTCCCTCTCTATGACCATGGCTATTCCGTTTCCTCCGCCTATGCACATTGTTGCTAAGCCTCTGAATGCTTTCTCTTGTTCCATTGCATGGAGCAAGGTGGTTATTATCCTTGCGCCACTGCATCCTATCGGGTGTCCGAGGGCAACGGCGCCGCCGTGAACATTCACCTTTTCCATAGGCATATCGAACTCTCTTATTACCGCGAGAGCCTGAGAAGCGAAAGCCTCGTTCTCCTCTATAAGATCAAAGTCATCTATGGTGAAGCCTGTCTTCTTGAACATCTGCCTGAGTGCGGGTATGGGACCGAGCATCGCCTTTATCGGCTCTATTCCGGCGCTCTCATATGCAACTATCCTCGCTCTCGGTCTTATTCCGAGCTTTTCTGCCTTCTCTCTTGAAGAAATAACGAGGGCCGAAGCGGCATCGCTTATCTGGGAGGCATTGCCGGCGGTAACAACTCCGTTCGGATCGAATGCCGGCGGAAGCTTTGCGAGCTTTTCTACGGTCGTATCTCCTCTTATTCCCTCGTCCTTTTCGATCAAAACGCTCTCTTTCTTTCTTTTGACCTCGACAGGGACTATTTCCTCCCTGAATTTCCCCTCTTCTGTGGCCCGGGCGGCCTTCATATGGCTGTGATACGAGAACTCATCCAGCTCCTCTCTTGTCAGACCATACTCCTTGGCCGCTACCTCTCCCGTCATTCCCATGTGCACATTGTTGTATATGTCCCACAGGCCGTCGAATATCATGGCATCCTTCATCTTCACCTCTCCCATCCTGTGGCCGTACCTCGAGTTCTCGAGGAGGTGAGGAGCGCGGGTCATGTTCTCCATGCCTCCCGCAACAATCAGGTCATAGTCCCCGGCTTTTATTGCCTGAGTTCCGAAGACCATGGCTTTCATTCCGGAGCCGCAGACCTTGTTTACGGTCGTGGCCCGTATCTCATATGGAAGTCCTGCATAGAGGGCTGCCTGTTTCGCAGGGTTCTGTCCCAATCCCGCAGTTATGACATTTCCCATTATGGCCTCGTCTATCTCTTCCTTCGGTACTTTGGCATCTTCCACGGCGGCCTTTATCACTATTGAGCCGAGCTGTGTGGCGGGGGTTCCGCTGAATGCTCCGAGAAATTTTCCTATCGGCGTCCTTTTTGCGCTCAGAATGACAATATCTTTCAAGTAATCACCTGCTCTGGGATTGAAGCGCTCTATAAATAAATTGTGGAAGTCTCAATCGGCGTATGTCGAACAATAGAAAAGGTTATTTGCTACCTGCGAATGTATGGAAGGATAACATGGTTAGCGATGCAGATGTGCAAAAAGAAATGAGAAAACTCAGGGAGGAGGTGAGTGAACTCAGGAATATGGTGAACCTTCTTCTGGGACTGATAATGGAGGAGGACGAGGACGGTCTCGGATTGGAGGACACAGGCCCGTCAGGAATTAACGAGATATACAATTAATATCATTTTATTATCTGCAAGTAAAAAACTTTTTATAGCGGTAAAGCATTAGAATATTCGGGATTACCATGGGCTATATGGATGCGTATCCTTGGTTGAGACAAAATCCACCGAAAAGCATATGGATAGCCTCCGAAATGAGAGCTCGCCTCATAAAGGACGGTATCGAGAGAGCAGGCAGTCTCAATGCTCTGGGAAGAGTTCTGGGCTACAGGTCACGGAATCACCCGGGTTGGAGCGTGCAGCAGATACTGTTAGGGGAGCAGGGTTTTCCCTATGAAAGACTGCTGATGCTCTCCCAGTTTCTTCAGGTGCCGATGGAGGAGATACTGAAGTACGAGGTCCCTCCCGAGTACATCACGCCTGTGAACACACGCATCGCATTGAAAGAGTACGGGCTCATGTGCTACATACTGAGATAACAGTTTCACTCACTTTCACTTTTAGCCGTTTCAGGCTGTCCCCCGCTGTAGTCCAATTTATGAAGGTTTTTCGTTGGAAAGGTCGAAAAGGAAAGCGGGAGAACACTTCACTTTCATTGACCTCCCGAATGATTCCTTATATACTCCGGGAAATGAAGTTATAATCATGACAAAAGAGTTCGAAGACGAATACGAAGACTGCTCATGGAAAGAAGTCTACAGGATGATGGGCTGCTCGACCGGATATGAGGATTCGGAAGACAGGTCTATGTGGAAATGAGCCGCACATTCTTTCCGTCTCCTCCGCTGAGTTCCGTATTGAGCAACGCATATGTCTGTGTATAAGACAGGAGAAAAGATGCCATAGAAATGTATATATACCAGAATAACAACAGTTCCCTGAGAACCGTGAAACAAAATAAAAAAGCAGCCCATACAGGCCAGAGGTCGGAAGAAGAGGGCTTCGTTCGATTTCCTCTGCCAAACCGAAGAAAAGGAGAGATGCTTGCGATAGCCAGCAAGCTCAACGGAGCGCTCCACATCGAGATAGTCTGCGAGGACGGGGTCTCCAGAATGGGAAGGATAAAAGGAAAGCACAAGAAGAGGATGTGGGTGAAGCAGGGTGACCTTCTGATAGTAAAGCCATGGGACTTCCAGCAGGAAAAGGCGGACATACTCTACAGATACTACCCCACACAGGTAAATGCGATGAGAAGAAAGGGATATATACCGGACGTTCTGGATGTCTTTTGAGTATGAAGACCGAAGAAGCGATAGAGTTTGTGGAATCAAGGATAGCTCCTAAGAAAAGAAGGGAAGATGACAGCGAGTACAGAAAGACTTTCTCGGAGGTCTTCGACGATTCCACCGTAATGGCGATATACGGCCTGATGTCCAGAGGCTACATAGATATCGTTGATTTTCCGATTTCCACGGGAAAGGAGGGGAATGTATTTCGGGGCATAGACAAAAAAGGAGACAACATAGCCATAAAGATATACCGAACTTCCACAAGCAACTTCAGGAAGATGGCTCTCTATATAGAGGGCGACCCGAGATTCAAAGGAATTACCAAGGACCGGAGAAGGCTGGTACACCGCTGGGCCGCCAAGGAGTACAACAACCTCGAGAGGATGAGAGGTGTCGGAATCAGGGTCCCCGCACCGATAGTGCAGAGGGAGAATATCCTCGTTATGGAATACATAGGGACTGAGGAAAGGCCCGCTCCGATGCTCAAAGATGGGGATTTCGACCCTGAAAAGGCATACGAATTCACGGTGGATGCCATGAGAAAAGCCTATAAAGAGGCTAGGCTGGTACACGGGGACGTAAGCGAGTACAACATACTTGTAGACGGAGACGATTTCGTGCTGATAGATGTGGCTCAGGCGGTGCACCTCAAGCACCCGTCCGCAGAGGAACTCCTGATAAGAGATGCGAAGAACGTTGCCAGATACTTCGGAAAACTCGGGATAAAGACAGATAAAGAAAAGATTCTCAAAGAGGTGAAGGGCTGATGCATTACATAAAGGTCCCGAAAGAGCGGGTTGCGGTCGTAATCGGCAAAAAAGGTGCGGTAAAAGAGGAGATAGAGAAAAGGACCGGAGTGCACATCTACATAGATTCCAAGGACGGAGACATAAGCATAGACGAGTCGGAAGCGGAGGATGTGATGGGGGGTATGAAGGCGTTCAACATCATAAGGGCCGTGGGAAGGGGCTTTTCACCTGAAAAAGCGATGCGGTTGATGGACGATGATGTGTTCCTTGAGGTCATTGATATGAGGGAGTTCACAGGAAAGAAAAAGAACTCCGTGAGAAGGATAAGGGGACGAATAATAGGGACAAAAGGAAAAACACGCAGGCTGATAGAGGAGCTGAGCGGTGCGGAGGTCTCGGTATACGGCAACACCGTCAGCATCATAGGTGATTTTCTCGAGATGGATATAGCCAAGAATGCGGTAACAATGCTCCTGAGCGGCAGCGAACACTCCACCGTGTACCGCTATCTGGAGCGGAGAAGAAGGGACATAAAGATCGCCGAGATGGGCGTTTACTACGAAGAAAAAGAGCCTGCGAACAGCACGGAGGAGGCCGAATGAATCCAATGGCCGAGCTGAAAAAAGATGCGCTCCTCTCCGTTTCCAAAGGGCTTGAGAATCTCGGATTTGACGGAAATGTCGGTTTTCAGAGGGCTCCCGAAGGGAAGGGTTTTCTGGCGATGCCCTGCTTTCTTATCGCCAAAGAAGCGGGAAAAAATCCGGTTGAAGTGGCAAAG
>WALJ01000033.1 GCA_015522885.1 Thermoplasmata archaeon | reverse complement strand
CCTATATCCGCCTGAACCCTCTCTTCACCCATCGCCCTATTTTTCGGCAGCCCTGTTTGAAAAGAGTTTTCCCGCTCTGCGACTGCCCCTCAACACTCGCCTTTCCCGTTTTTATCGCTTTCAGTATCCCATTAACATCGCTTATTTCCGGGGGAAACACAGTATAGGCTCTTCCGATTTCGGTCAGTGTATGGGCATCGCTTCCGCCGGTCATGGGTTTCCTCAACTCTTGAGCAAGCCGGATGCCTTTCCTGTTTATGAAAGAAGGAGAGCGAGCGTTCATGCCCTCTATCGCATCGAAATCCGTCCTCCTGACCACGCTTTCCCCCACGCCATTGGAGATTCTGTAAGGGTGCGCAGCGACCGCTATTCCCCCCTTCTCTCTTATCTTTTTCACGGTCTCCTCGGGGCTCAGGCCCTTTTCTATCTTTTCTCTTATTCCGTATGCCAGTATGTGCCCTTCCGAAGAGCTCACCTCCTCCCCTTTTATCACAATAATTTCGTGTTTTTTACCGAATTCGACGGCTTCTCCCCATCCTTTTACGCAGTTGTGGTCCGTTATTGCTATCCCACTCAATCCCACCCTCTTCGCCTGCTTTATAATGTCTTCTATCTCCTCCTTTCCGTCGGTCGAATATTTGCTGTGAACATGCATGTCAATCTTCATGTTTTCCCTCAGAAAAGTCCGCTTATATCCCCGTTCTCATCCATATCTATCTTCTCTGCGGCAGGATGTCGGGGGAGGCCGGGCATGGTCGTCATCGTGCCGGTTATCGGAACCACAAAGCCGGCGCCGGCCGAGATTCGCATCTCCCTTATCTTTATCTTGAACCTCTTCGGAACACCTCTTTTTTTAGGGTCATCCGAGAATGAATACTGCGTCTTGGCCATGCAGACAGGCAGATTTCCGAAGCCGAGGGATTCCAGCCGCTCCATCTCCTTTTCCGCTCTGGATGAGAACGCCACGGTTCTGGCGCCGTATATCGATGTGGCTATGACCTCGATCTTTTCCCTCAGAGGCAGGTCGAGAGGATACAGGGGTTTGAATGCGCTCTTTCCCGTGTTTTCAATGACTTTTTCAGCCAGTTCCAGCCCTCCTTCTCCACCCCTGGCATGGACATCCACCACGGCAACGGGAACTTCCAGGCCTTCGCACAGCTCCTTTATCTTTGAAATCTCGCTCTCGTGGTCTGCCTCGAACCTGTTTATAGCTACGACCACAGGGACTCCGAAGAGGGAGATGTTCTGCAGATGCTTTTTCAGGTTGGCGAAGCCTCTCTCTACTGCCCCGGTATTCTCCTTTCCCAGTTCCTTAACTCCTCCGTGATGCTTCAGAGCGCGTGCCGTTACCACGACCACCGCAAGCTCCGGTTTAAGAGCCCCGATTCTTGAGACGATATCGAAGTATTTCTCGGCCCCCAAATCCGCACCGAAACCCGCCTCGGTAACGACATAATCCGAGAGTTTAAGGGCGATTTTCGTGGCCATGAGGCTGTTGGTACCGATGGCTATGTTGGCAAAAGGACCTCCGTGAACGAATGCGGGAACTCCTTCTATGCTCTGTACGAGATTGGGTTTTACTGCATGCTTCAGCAGAGAAGCAACGGCACCCACTATTTTCAGGTCCGAGACCATTACGGGCTTTCCCTTTGTATCGTAGGCGACCATGATGTTTCCTATCCTCTCTTTCAGGTCCTCTATGGATGTGGAGAGGCAGAGTATCGCCATTATCTCCGAAGCGGCGGTTATCGAGAAAGAGTTCTCGTGCGGAACTCCGTCCTTCGGGCCTCCCAGACCGACCACCGTGTTTCGCAGAGCTCTGTCGTTCATGTCTATGACCCGCGGCCAGAGTATGCGCCTGCAGTCTATGTTAAGGGCATTTCCGAAGTGCAGATGGTTGTCCATGACCGCCGAGATCAGGTTGTGGGCTGCCGTGATTGCGTGGATATCGCCGGTGAAATGCAGGTTAATGTCCTCCATCGGAAGAACCTGAGAGTAACCACCGCCTGCCGCTCCTCCCTTTATGCCGAACACCGGGCCGAGAGAAGGCTCTCTTATCGCTATGAATGTCTTTTTTCCCAGTTTTGCAAGCGCCTGAGCAAGACCTATGGTTATTGTCGTCTTGCCCTCACCTGCGGGAGTTGGGTTTATCGTGGTAACGAGTATGAGCTCCCCGTCAGGTCCGTTTTTCAGCCTTTCCCATGCTTTGAGGGATATTTTTGCCATGTAATTGCCGTAAGGCTCCAGCTCCTCTCCGAGAAAACCGGCCTTCTTGGCGATTTCTCCTATCGGCCTCAACTCGGCGTCTCTTGCGATTTCATAATCCTCTTTCACGGAGAGCGCCCCCCGTCCGAGTTCTGTTCCGAGAATGTCCCGCATCTCAAAGGAACCGCCTCTCTCCGATTTCACCGGCTACATTCGTCTTCATGAACTCCGCTATATCGCCCCCATCGATGTTCGCAAGAGCCCACGAAAGCTTGACATATGCGGTCTCGGGAAGCATATCTCCGCCGTTTATGACACCCGCCTTTATCAGTTCCCTTCCGGTGGAATATACATTCATATCGACGGTCCCGTAGAGGCACTGTGAGGTCATGACCACCGGTTTTCCGTCGAGTATCGCATTTTTCATCGCATCTATAAGTGCCGGCTTTATATGCCCCAGACCCGTACCCGCAATCACGGCTCCCTTCGAACGGGAGAGAGAGAACTCTATTGTTTCCGCATCGAGGCCCGGATAAGAGTAAAGCAAAGCGACTTTTTCCTCGAAATTCGGAAGTATCTCCACTTCCCCGCCGCTCCTTTTCCTGTAATCGCGGAGCTCCGCACCTTCGGAATCGGCTCTTCCGATGGGCTCCGAGTTTATGCTCTTGAAAGCATCCCTGCGCGATGTGTGCATCTTCCTGACTCTGGTTCCTCTGTGAATATGGCAGTAATCGTCGCTGGTATTCGCATGCATGACGACCGCAACCTCACCCAAATCGGATATGGCGACCCTTGCAGCGGAGAGGAGATTCATGGTGGCATCGGAACTGGGTCTGTCAGAGGAGCGCTGAGAGCCTACGAAAACAACCGGCCCGTTGAGATTTCTAAGAGCAAAAGAAAGAGCTGCAGAGCTGTAACCCATGGTATCCGTACCGTGTGCTATTATGACACCTTCGGAGCCGGAATTCAGCGCCTTTCCCGATTCCAAAGCCATCTTTTTCCAGTGTTCCGGTCCTATGTCCTCGCTGAGAACGCTGAAAAGAACCTTCGCTTCCATATCTGCGATGTTGGCCAGTTCCGGCACCGAGAAGAGCAGATCCTCGGAGCTCACCGCAGGGTGGACCGCTCCTGTCTTGTAGTCCACATAGCTCGCTATTGTCCCTCCGGTACTGAATATCGTCACCTTCTTTCCTTTCCCTTCCGGTCTTTTCCCACCATGCTTCACACCGCCCATATCCCCTTTTTCGATGAGACTTACGGAAAGTATATTCTTCAGGGATATTCCCATATTGTAACCGTTCTCCAGTTTCAGGATGAGTATATCGTCACGGCTGAACTCGTGCCTAGGCATAATCGTACCTTTGTATAGAGCTTTCTCTGTTCGTATTTCCACCACATCTCCGGTCTGCGGCTCATAGTTCATGCTCCGCAATGCACCTTAGTATTTTACTGTTTTTCACGGGTTTTCCCCACCGGCCTTCGGCCTCGGAAAACCCGGGAAAAGGAACAGCGGGCTTACAGCCCGCTTAGAAACTCGGGCGAGCCTGCTCGCTCGCAACTTTCTTGAAAATAAGGTTTGGTCGCCCACAACTCTAAAGGGATTGAAAATCCCTTGATTCTTTTCCAGGGTTTTCTTTGGAAGAAAAGCCTCGGGAAAAGGAACAGCGGGCTTACAGCCCGCTTAGCAACGGGCTCTTTCTTTAATGCGAGCTGCGCTGGCTCGCCCTCCAAAGAAATCCACCGGTGAGAAAGAAAATCGGGCGAGCCTGCTCGCTCGCAACCTTCTTGTATTTGCAATATATTCCCTCACAAAAGCACATCGTGCCACTGTAGCTTAGACTTCAGGTTTTCCCCGCCGGCCTTCGGCCTCGGAGACAACCCTTATATCCCAAGCCCATCTCTCTCCGTGAAAAAGAAGTTCCACAAAACCGTACTGAAGTGTCCGATGTGCGGCAGCACGGACCTGTATTTCGAGAGCGGAGGCATAGCTGGTTATGTCTATCACTGCAAGAACTGCGACTATGTCGGCGCATTCGTGGTCGAAGAGGAAATAGAATGGGAAGAGGATGTCGATGAGAAAAAGCATAGACATTTTGGGAAGAAAAAATAAGCTCATAATGATGCACAGGAGCGCCGACCCCGATGCCCTCGGCTCTGCGATTGCGCTCTCAAGGATATTCGGAGGAGACATCGATATCACGGGGGGGCTGAACAGGAGCGCGAAGAAGATGCTCGGCCTTTTTGAAATGGAAACCGCGGAGAATCCGAATTTCGGAGACTATAACGAAATAATAGTTCTGGACACCGCATCCCCCGCTCAGCTTCATACAATCCCGCCCGAGATATCCCTTGTGATAGACCATCATCTGGACGCCGGAGAATGGGAGATGGCGGAGCATACGCTTGTGGACGAGAGCGCCATAGCATGTGCGCGAATCATCAAAAATATTTTTGAGACGGAAGGTATTGATATTGACCGAGATTCCGCCTTGGCCATGCTTTTCGGGATGTACACCGATTCGAAGGGTCTGAGTCTCGCTACGGCGGATTTTCTCAGGGATTTTGCGGAACTGATGGATATTTCCGGCACGGATATCGGAACGATAAATGACATTTTACAGGATAACGGCAGCGATGCGGTGAGCACTGCCGTGATGAAAGGACTCCAGAGATTGAAGTTCGGAAAATACGGAAAATTCACGGTCGCATGGACCGTTGTCAGCGTGTTCGAGAGCGCAGTGGCAAACGCACTCATACATGCGGGAGCGGATATCGCCTTTGTCGGAAGCGAGAAGGACGGTGATGTCAGAGTGATAGGGCGGGCCTCGGAGCGCATTTTGAGAAAAGGCATACACCTCGGCCGCTTCTTTTCTTCGCTCGGATATGAGATGGATGGAGAGGGGGGAGGTCATGACGGTGCTGCGGGTTTTACCACGGTAGGAGATGTGGAAGGAATACTTACGATATGCGTAAGCAGGTTTGCGAAAGAAATCGACAAATAACCCCTGTTTTTACTGCGATTCCTGACCCCAAGCGTTAAATACCCTAAAAATTTGCTGGCATAGTATTCAAACTCAACAGGAGATGATAAAATGAGCAAGTATGTTTATCTGTTTGAAGAAGGCGACGGAAAGAACAAGGAGCTCCTCGGAGGAAAGGGAGCCGGGCTGTGTGAGATGACAAGGATAGGTCTGCCGGTTCCGCCGGGTTTTGTGATAAGTACCGAAACCTGTGTATATTATTACAAAAACGGAGAATATCCCGATGGGCTGGAAGAGCAGGTCAAAGAAGGAATCGAAACAGTGGAGAAGGAGACCGGAAAAATCTTCGGGAGTGCCGAGAACCCTCTTCTGGTTTCCGTAAGATCAGGTGCGAGGGTATCCATGCCGGGGATGATGGATACGATTCTGAACCTCGGCCTGAACGATGAGACCGTGGAAGGCCTGATGAAGCAGACAAATAATCCGAGATTCGCATACGACAGTTACAGAAGGTTCGTGCAGATGTACGGGAATGTGGTTCTCGGTATAGAACACGACCGCTTCGAAGAGATAATAGACGAGTTCAAGGAAAAGAAGGGCGTGAAGCTGGACACCGAGCTGGATACGGAGGACTGGAAAGGCATAAAGGATAGGTTCAAGGAACTGATTAAAAGGGAAACCGGAAAGGATTTTCCAGAGAAACCGGAAGAGCAGTTATGGGGTGCGATATCGGCGGTTTTCGGCTCATGGAAAAATCAGAGAGCAAAGGAATACCGGAGGATTAACCATATACCCGATGACTGGGGGACCGCTGTCAATGTCCAGACAATGGTATTCGGGAACATGGGAGATGATTCCGGAACCGGTGTGGCGTTCACGAGAAACCCGGCCACCGGAGAAAACATCTTTTACGGAGAATATCTGATAAATGCCCAGGGTGAGGACGTTGTGGCAGGAATAAGGACACCTCTGCCGATAAATAGGGTCCAAAAAACCCGCGAAGATGAGGTCTCTCTCGAAGAGGCCATGCCTGAGAT
>WALJ01000032.1 GCA_015522885.1 Thermoplasmata archaeon | reverse complement strand
TGATACAGGTCATGATAGAGGATGCCATGCTTGCGGATGAGCTCTTCACGATACTTATGGGTGATAGGGTGGAACCGAGAAGGGATTACATATACCAGCATGCGAAGGAGGTCGTCAATCTTGACATCTGAGGCTCCTTCGGTCTCGGAGGACGAGGTGAGAGCAGGAGTAAATGAGCTTGTCCAGAGATACAGGGAACTGAAGGCGAAGAAGAAAGAGAAAGGGCTGAAGGATATAAGCGAGGCGGATGTAAGGGCGGATTTCATAGACCCGCTGTTCGAGATACTGGGATGGAATGTTAAGGACCCCGATGAGTACAATCGTGAGAAATATGTCAGGGGGGCGGGTCTTGCGGATATTGCTTTGATGCTTGAGGAGAGGCCTGTTGCCTTCGTGGAAGCGAAGAGATTTCAATCGATACCTCCGGTGAACAGGCAGGAAATAGACTGGATTGAGCAGGAAAGGCAGGTTATGAACTATGCGATGGGGCAGGGCATAAAATGGGCGGTGCTTACCAATTTCGAGAAGCTCAGGGTATTCAATGCGCTCAACGGAAACCTGATTTTCAGCATAGAAGAACCCCATGAATATGCGGAGAAGGTGAAATATCTCCTCCTGCTTTCCAAGGAATCCTTTGAAAAAGGCACGATAAAGAGGTTTGAAGCGCATGAAGAGAGGCCGGACATAGACCTCGGATTTCTGGAAAAGCTCAACAGATGGAGGAAGATGCTGGCGAACAGCATATACGAACTCAACAAGGACAACGGGGTTCTGATGGAGGACGGAGAGTTTTCCATGGAGAGGTTGAAGAGCGCTGTTCAGAGGCTTCTGGACAGGATGATAATAGTCAGATACGCCGAGGACAGGCTCATTCTCGACAGACCGGACCAGCTTATGATGCTGAAAGAGGCATGGGAGGGAACGAAGGCGTACACCTCTCTTTATGAGACCATAAACCGATATTTCACGGGTTTTGACAGAATACACGACAGCAGGATATTCGAAGGGGGGCATATATGCGAGAAAGTGAGGATTGACGACGAGGTTCTCGGTGAAATCATAGGAGACCGGGAGAAGGGCACGGGCCTTTATTCCGTGAATTTCAGGAAGTTCGACTTCGACATACTGGGGAACACCTACGAGACATATCTGGGTAACACGCTGGCTTTCGATGAAGAGGGAAAGATAAGCCTGAAGCCTGCACAGGAGACGAGGAAGAAATCGGGGATATACTACACTCCGCCGTATGTGGTGGATTACATAGTCAAAAACACGCTCGGAGAGCTTTTGAAGGGAAAGAGCCCTGATGAGATCGGAAAAGTCAGGGTTCTGGACCCCGCATGCGGTTCCGGCTCGTTCCTGATTAAGGCATACGATTATTTTGTGAGGTTCTACGAGGAGGAGAATGAGAAGATTGATGAGAAAAAGAAGGAACTGCTCAGGGAGATAGGTAAGAACGGGAACGGATTATCGGATTATTCCGCCCTCGAAGGCCTGAAAAAATACGAGGGCTATGAGAAGGAGATACTTCTCAACAACATCTACGGCGTGGATTTGGATGAGCATGCGGCTGAGATCGCATCCGTGAATCTGATGCTGAAAGCTCTGAAACAGAAGGAAAAACTGCCTCTTATACTCGGAGACCACATAAAGGTGGGCAATTCGCTTATAAGCGGTGATGAGGAGACACTGAAAAGATATTTCGGAGAGAACTGGAAGGAGAAGCGCTCCTTCAACTGGGAAGATGAGTTCCCGGAGGTCTTTCAGGGAGATAACCCGGGCTTCGATGTGATTATAGGGAATCCACCGTATGAGGTTCTATCTCCTAAAGAAAGAAATGATGAAGAAACTGAAAAAGATATAAAATATCTGAGAGACGTATATGGGTATCAGGAAGGTAAATTGAACACATATAGATGTTTTTTGGAAAAGTCACTTAAACTTTTAAAGAAAGGAGGATTGCTAGGATTTATAATGCCATCTACTCTTTTATGTGATGAGCATGCTAAAAAGCTACGAGGATATTTATTAGAAAATTTCACAATACAGTACATATTAGAATTTCCAGAAAAAGACAAGGTATTTCCTAATGTTACTCAGGATGTTAGCATAGTAATTTGTAAAAAAGTTGAACCTAGAGACGACGATAAAATAAAAATTTCAATAAATCCTATAAACACACAAGGAAAATTCAATCCAAAATTTTATGAAATAACTTATAAAGATTTAAGAGAGATAGGCGGAGAAACTAAAACCATACCTCTTACGAATTCTACTGGAATATCTATTCTTAAAAAAATGCACAAAAATCCTCCCTTAAAAGGTGAAGAAAAAATCCCTCCTTTGGGAGAGATATATCAGGGCGAAGTAAATCTTACCGTGTATAAATCCTGTTTATCTTCTACAGCTACAAACCACCCTCTGGTTCGAGGAGACAATATTTTTAGATATGGTCTAATGGAAAGTCATTCAGAAAAAGAGAGATATATCCAAAAAGAAAAATTCTTAGAGATGGCGAAAGGAAGTAAAAAAAGCACCCACCACGAGCTTACTAGAATTGGGTTTCAAGAAGTTGCCAATATGCAGTTGAAGTATAGAATTAAATGCGCTTTGATTCCGAAGGGAACTTTTTTGGCGCATACCGTAAATTACATAATCTCGGAAGATGAAAATAAGCTCAAGTTTATAATGGCTTTACTCAATTCAAAACTTTTAAATTGGAGGTTTAAACTAACAAGTACAAATAATCATGTTTCTGGTAACGAAATAAGAAATCTGCCCATCCCCAGAGTTTCAGAAGAAATTGACCATGAGCTCTCTGCCCTTGCCGATAAGATGCTCTCCCTCAACGAGCGCCTTTCAAAGATAGATGTGGATTTCGAGCGCCATGTGAACAGGAGGCCGAGGATTAAGGATGCTCGGCTTGGAGATTATCTGGACATGGACAGGGTGGAGACATTCAGGGATGCGAAAGGAATGGATACGAACCGGATACCCTGCGACGGAAAGACCTGCAAGGTAAGGGGTGTGGATGTGGAGGAGCAGGGCGATGAGCTGATATTCTCCGTGGAATTGGAGGAAGTCGGGAAGAACGAGGAGAAAAAAAGGAGAAAACTGCGGATATTCGGGGCTAAAATAGAGTGCGAGGCCATGAGAAACTTCGTTTATTTCTCCTTCAAGACCTTCGTTAAGCCCTCGAATGTCGGAAAGGGCGGAGTTTATGATAAGCTCTTAAAAGTAAAGCTCCCGAGGTTCGAAAACAGCGACAGGAAGAACAGGGAGGTCATCCATGAGCTTATGGACGAATATCTTCCAAGATTGGAGGAATGGAACGAGATTAAGAGGGAGATTGATGAGACCGATGCGGAGATAGACTCAAAGGTCTACGAACTGTACGGGCTGAACGAGGATGAGATAAGGATTGTTGAAGAGAGTTTCGGAGATGATTGAAATGGAAGATACTGAGATACAGGGCATAACGGAGAAACCCGTTGAAGAGGAGATGAAACATTCCTACATAGACTATGCGATGTCCGTTATCGTGGGAAGAGCGCTCCCCGATGTTCGGGACGG
>WALJ01000031.1 GCA_015522885.1 Thermoplasmata archaeon | reverse complement strand
GTCAGCTCTCCATCCTGTTTTTGCATGAGGGAAGGCCTTGAGGAGGGGCTATTGGTCCCGATGTATCTGCTTTTACGACCCTTTCATTGCTCATTTCGTACATTTCTATGATAAATGCTTTGAAGCTCAGCTTATCTTTATATAAAGCTGCCCATAGGAATTGAAGCATTTGTATAGGGAAAAATGCCCACGATATAAGTTAACAAAGTCAGGTCGGCGACTATAATTCATCTGAAATCAGAGATTCGGATCATCGGAATGGCTTTCGGAGATACTGGCATAAGGAAAAAAGACTAATCATGTCACAGCGCACGAAAAAAGAAAAGGTTAAAAACCCGAAGGCATGGAGGGTGCATGCTCAACTACCCAAGCAAGACAAATAAGCGAGACGATAAAAAAAGGAGGTAATTAAATGCGAGATAAAAAAGCGGATCTGGCAGGGCCCGGAATAGGCACATATGAAGAAGTTGAAAGAGTTCTACCCGATGACTACGAGTCCTTATTGGACCGAAAAGACACGCAGAAGGCAATCTTTGCGGTAAAGGACTATATCGAGGAAAATCTCTGCAAAGAACTGAATCTTATGAGAGTGACAGTACCTCTCATAGTTGATGTGGAAAGCGGAATGAACGACATGCTGGACAGGGACGGCTCCAGAACGCCGATAGAATTCGACTGTGGCCTCGGACTCGATAAACCGATAAGAGCCTCAATAGTTCAGGCTGCGACCAAGTGGAAGAGGTATGCACTGAAAGAGTTCGGTATGGACGTTGGCGAAGGCATAATCACGGACATGCGCGCCGTTCGTAAAGATTATTTCCTGGACCACGACCACAGTTCCTATGTGGACCAATGGGACTGGGAAAAGGTGATAACGGAAGAGGACAGGAATCTTGAGTATCTGAAGGACACCGTTAAAAAGATATGGAAAGTGCTCAAAGGTGCCGAGACACATGTGCAAAAGCTTTTCCCGGAATTGAAGGACAGCGGATACCCGAACCTCCCGGACGAGCTCAAATTCCTCCACGCGGAAGAAATACTGGATATGTATCCCGACCTGCCCAGAAAAGCAAGAGAAACGGAGATACTGAAGAAATATCCCGCAGTATTCATCATCGGAATAGGGTGGCCCCTGAAGGATGGCTATCCTCATGAAATGAGGGCGGCCGACTATGACGACTGGATAACGGAGACCATCACCAAGAACGGTCAGACCATGCACGGGCTCAATGGAGATATACTTGTATGGAATCCGGTTACTAAGAGAAGACACGAGCTGACTTCGATGGGAATACGAGTAAATCCAGAAACACTGCAGAGACAGCTTGAGATGAGCAATCTTTTGGATTATCTGAAATACCCGTATCATCAGGCAATCATAAACAACGAGATACCTCTGAGCGTAGGCGGCGGAATAGGGCAGTCCCGTACCTATATGCTTCTGCTGAGAAAGGCTCATCTCGGCGAGGTCAGCGTAACGGTGTGGCCGAAGAAACTCAAGGAAATCTCGGCAAAGAAGAACATACACGTGCTCGAGTAAGCGCTCTTTTACATAGAAATCCATTATCACACCCTTTTTTATTATTCTGTCGACGGCGCTAACCTAAATATACTTCCAGCTATTGCAGACCGAGGTAATTCCATGATCGATAGAAAGAGAATTCAGGAAATTGTTGATTCCTATGACACTGATAAGATAAAGGTAGGTGCCATAGCTTCCCACTCCGCACTCGATGTGTTCGACGGCGCTGTGGAGGAAGGGTTCAGAAGCGTTGCCGTAGCCCAGAAAGGAAGGGAGAAGACATACACCGGATATTTCAAGGCCTTCAGAGACGAGAAGGGAAATGTGAAGAGGGGAATGGTGGACGAGGCATGGGTTCTCGACCGATTTGCGGACATCCTGAAGGAGGAGAACCAGAAGAGATTGAGAGATGAGAATGTTCTCTTCATATCAAATCGCTCCTTCACCTCATACGCAAGTGTCGATAGGATAGAGGATGAGTTCGCAGTTCCTCTTGTCGGCTCAAGAAATCTTCTGAGAAGCGAGGACAGGGGCGGTGAGAG
>WALJ01000030.1 GCA_015522885.1 Thermoplasmata archaeon | reverse complement strand
TCCTGTGTCTCTATCTATACTATCTCATTCTCAACAAGCTCAAAGAGAAGGATTTAAACGGAAAATACAGTGTGAAAGATGTTATTCTGCTGCTTTCAAAGCTGAAAATCTACGATTTTGAAGGCGAAGAGTTACTGAGCGAGTTGCCGAAGCAGGTCAAAGTGCTTGCAGAGAAACTTGAACTGAATCCGGACCTATTACGCATAGACCGGCGGAGTTGAGGTTCTTATATGATTTTCTTATATGGTTTATGAAGGAAGCTCTCCATAAACTATAATACCCACCTGCTTTTTCCTTTCCCGATGCCTGTCCCGATGCGAAATAATGACGAGTCCGAAACAGAAATGGTCCAGATATTCGACCTGTTCTCTGCGAATTACGAGTTGATGCCATACAGAATAAGAAACATACTTCTTGTAGCGAGCCTTTACGATGCCTTCATCCTCGAGGAGGACAGAGGGCTTTCCGAACAGATATTCGGGGAATACACCACACTGGGCATATCTTCGCCTCCGAGGGTAAAGCTGGTATCCAGCGCTGAAAAGGCCCTTGAAGAGCTCGGAAAGCAGAGATATGACCTTGTTATCACCATGACCCATCTATTCGATTTCGATCCGCTGGAATTCGGAAGAAAAATAAAGGAGATTCAGCGGGATGTGCCTGTGGTTCTGCTTGTTACCGAGGTCGGCGAACTCAGGCGCTATCATAAACCCGGAAAGAAGAGCGGTATAGACCGCATATTCCTCTGGACCGGCGATTCCGCCCTGTTTCTGGCGATAATAAAGCTTTTCGAAGATGCGAAAAATGCGGAGCACGACACGAAGCAGGGGGGTGTGCGGGTGATAATGCTTGTCGAGGACTCCGCCAGATACTACTCGATATTCCTGCCGCTGATGTACAGGGAGATAATGACCCAGACACAGATGCTCATAGGGGAGAGTGCCAATGAAAACGAGCGCATAATCCGCAAGCGTGCAAGACCCAAGATACTCCTCGCGGAGACCTATGAAGATGCGATAGAGACCTATCAAAAATACAGGGAATACATACTGGGAGTAATCACGGATGTGGCCTACCCTCGCAACGGTGAGAAGGACGAAAATGCGGGTTTCAGGCTGATTTCCAACATAGATCCGGACATACCCAGCCTCATACAGTCTTCACAGAAGGATAAGAGGGCCAAGGCCGAGGATTTCGGGGTGCCTTTCGTGGATAAAAACTCCGATAACCTGATATACGAATTCAGAAGATTTCTGAAAGAGAAGCTCGGATTCGGCTCGTTTGTCTTCAGATTGCCGGACGGCAGCCCGGTGGGCGAAGCGAAAAACCTGAAAGAATTCATAGAAATGGTGAAGACGGTACCCGCCGAATCGCTGATATATCACGGGAGGAGAAACCAGTTTTCGGGATGGCTGCTTGCCAGAGGAGAGGTGGCATTCTCCAGAATACTCCGCCCGAGGAAGATTTCCGATTTCAGGGACGGCGAGGAACTCAGAAAACATCTGTTAAGCGTGTTCGAAGAAGCGGAGAGGAGCAAAAGCATCGGCCTGATAGCGGATTTCTCAACCATGGCCTTCCAATACGGGGATAGCGTGAGCAGGTACGGAGGAGGTTCTCTGGGCGGAAAAGGCAGAGGCATAGCGTTCCTTTCATATCTCCTGCAAAAAACGGGATTCCTCAGAAAACACGGTGAATATGCCATACACATACCGTCAACCGCGATAATCGGGACGGACGAGTTCGACAGGTTCATCGATGTGAACGAGCTCCAGAACATAAGGAACAAGGGTCTGAGCGATGCGGACATATCACGGGTCTTTCTGGATGGGGAGCTGCCCGAGGAACTCATAGAAGCACTGAAACAGTATCTTTCCGTTGTGAAGGAGCCTATTGCGATACGCTCGTCAAGCCTTCTGGAAGACTCCTATAACCAGCCGTTTGCAGGCGTCTATTCCACATTCCTTCTGCCGAACAACGCCGATGACTCTACCAGACTGAAGCACATGATACAGGCCATAAAACTTGTCTATGCGTCCACATATTTCAAGAGGAGCCGGGCATACATAAAGGCCACCCTTCACAGCACGGACGAAGACAAAATGGCCATAGTCATACAGAAACTCGTGGGTAATAAGTTCGGTGACCTTTTCTTTCCGATTTTTTCCGGCGTAGCACAGTCCTATAATTTTTACCCGCAACACCCGATGAAAAGAGAGGACGGCGTCGTGGACATCGCTCTCGGTCTGGGAAAAATAGTGGTCGAAGGAGAAATCTCACTCAGTTTCTCCCCGAAAAGGCCGGAAGTGATGGTCGGATTCTCCAATACGGAAAGCATCCTTAAAAACTCTCAGAACAAATTCTATGCTCTCGATATCGGGAAGAAAGACTTTGACCTGTTAGAAGGAGAGGACGCAACCATAAAGAGCGTTCTTGTCTCGGATATCGGTGATAACGCAGAGGTTATGAGATGGGTTGCCAGCGTATATGACCCCCGTGACGATATGCTCAGGGATGGTTACGATTCGGAAGGCTACAAGGTGATAACATTCTCTCCTCTGCTGAAATACGAGATGTATCCGTTACCGAAGATTCTCAGGGAGCTCCTCACGATGGGGCAGAAAGCGATGGGCTGCCCTGTGGAGATGGAGTTCGCTGCAAGGCTGAACAGTGACGGAAAGCCGGAACTGAACATTGTGCAGATAAGGCCGATTCTCACGATTAACAGAAAGACCGATGTGGGGCTCTTCACTCCCGAAAAAAAGGGAGAATATCTGGTTTACAGCACAAGAGTGCTCGGCAACGGCGTTCTTAGCAATATAAAAGACATTGTTTTCGTGGAGCGCAGAAGCTTTGACCGAAGCAAGACCGTGAATATTGCGGATGAGATAGGGGAAATCAATTCACTTCTGGAAGAAAGGCCGTACATCCTCATAGGCCCGGGAAGATGGGGTACGAAGGACAGGTGGCTGGGCATACCTGTCACCTGGGACCACATATCCAATACGAGAGTGATAGTGGAAACTCCCATGGAAGACATGAAGGTCGAATTCTCTCAGGGCTCGCATTTCATACACAACATAGCATCGCTGAACATCCCGTATCTTACGATAGACTTCAGAGAAAAAGAGGACTTCATAGACTGGGAATGGCTGGAATCGAAGGAAGCCACCAACCGCACGGAGCATGTGGTCCACATTTCGCTTGAAAGAGCTGTTGAGGTGAGGGTGGACGGAAACTCGGGAAGAGGTGTGATACTGAAGAACAGGGATATTAAAGGGATTTGATTCGGTCAGAGATGTCATTAGTTTAGAAAGTTATGTCTCCGACTATAATTTCCGTACTCTACACAAAGCCCGGCAGACCGAAAACTTTATTAGCAATGCAGTTGCAGGGTAGAATATCATTCTGTTTTCCCCCGGAAATCAGGTGTGAAGAGGTCAAAAATATGAAAAAAATAGAGTCTTTGCTCATAGCATCTCTGCTTTTGGTGAGTGCTCTCCCCATTTTCGGAGAAAGCTCGGCATATGTGCCCCCCGGTGATGGAATCTCCAG
>WALJ01000029.1 GCA_015522885.1 Thermoplasmata archaeon | reverse complement strand
TCCGCATCGTTCTCGCTTATCGGTATGACCCTGAAAGAGACATCTTTGTAGAGTTCCGTGTAAATCCCACCTAGGCCGACCATCACGCTGAGACCGAAGGTCGGGTCATCAAGAACTCCGATTATCGCCTCGACACCGGGCCTCTTCATCTCTTCTATGAGAATGGCTTCGTTCGGGAATTTCTCTCTCATCTCCTCGTACTCGCTCTTTAACTGCCGAAAATCGTCTATGTGAAGTTTCACGCCTCCGACCTCTGTCTTGTGCAGTATCCGGGGGGACGAGACCTTCATCACAAGAGGGTATTCGATATCCGGGTCCTTGAGTTTCTCGCCGGGCATGACCACCGCTCTGGCCGGTGTCTTGAATCCGTAATGGTCCAGAATGTCCTTTACCTCGTGTTCCGCGAGAGCCTTTCTTCCTTTGAGAGATTCTATGAATTTCTTCGGGTCCATGTATGGGGATTGCTCTCTGTTTTATACTCTTTTGCCTCCCCGGAAATGCCTCATCAGAAACCTTATATCCCATTTGCTCTTTCGCTGATTTCCCCCGAGGCAGAAGATGGAATACACGGAAAAAGAGCTTGTTGAACGGTTCGAAGAGTTCTTCGAGAAAGAGGAATACACCTCACAGATAGCGGACATAGTGGCGGGCATCGAGGAGAAGAGAAGCGTTATTGTGGATTACAACGAACTTGCCAGTTTCGACCCGCTGATAGCCGAGGCGCTCATACCTGAGCCCGAATATGTCATAGGTGCGGCGGAATCCGCATTGAAGGAGTTCATAGAGCGCAACTTCGAGCCTCTGGAAAGAAAGTGCCATGTGAGGATTTTCGGATTGTCGGAAGTCTCGTCCATAAGAAAGCTGAGGAGCGCCGATGTCGGGAAGTTCATAGCAATAGAGGCTCTGGTTAAAAAAGCAACGGAGGTGAGGCCGAAACTCGTGGAGGCTGCCTTCAGATGCGCTCGATGTGGAGAGATACATCTGTACGAGCAGGACGGCTCGAAACTGACGGAGCCTCTGTTCTGCAAGGGCTGCGAGAGGTCGAGAAGCGAGACCAAGTTCAAGCTCATACCCGCAAAATCAAAGTTTATAGATGAGGAGAGGCTCGAGGTTCAGGAGATGCCGGAAAAACTCAGGGGAGGGCAGCAGCCGCAGAGACTCGTGGCCGTATGCGATGACGATGTAACCGGTATAGTGGCGCCCGGAGACAGGGTGATAATAACCGGCATACTGAAGGCTCTCCCGAGGTCCTACGGGAACATAAGACTCACGACCTTCGATTTCCGGCTTGAAATCAACTACATCAAGAGGCAGAATGTGGAATACGGGGAGATGAGGCCGACTGACGAGGAGATTGCCGAGATAGAAAAGATTGCCAAGGGTCCCGATCCGCTCAAAAAGGTCATGGATTCCATATCTCCTACCATATCCGGAATGGAAGAAGAGAAGAAAGCGCTTGCTTTACAGCTTTTCGGCGGCGTTCCCAAGGATATGCCTGACGGAACGAGGATAAGAGGCGATATCCACATACTTCTCGTAGGAGACCCGGGTACCGCCAAATCCCAGCTGCTTCGTTATATGAGCGACCTTTCACCCCGCGGACAGTATGCCTCCGGAAAATCCGCATCCGCTGCAGGTCTGACGGCCGCGGCAGTGAAAGATGATGCGGGTGACGGAAGGTGGACTCTTGAGGCGGGAGCGCTTGTTCTGGCAGACGGCGGTATAGCCTGCATAGACGAGATGGACAAGATGAGCAAGGAGGACAGGAGCGCGATGCACGAGGCGATGGAACAGCAGACCATCACGGTTGTAAAAGCCGGAATATCAGCGACGCTGAAATCAAGGTGTGCGATTCTCGGAGCCGCAAACCCGAAGTTCGGAAGGTTTTCAAGCGAGTCAGAAACGCTCATAGAGGAGATAGACCTTCCCGCACCTCTTATCTCCCGTTTTGACATAATCTTCACCATAAAGGACCGGCCGGAATCGGCAAAAGACGAGAAAATAGCAGAGCACATATTGAAGGGGCACAGGATAGGAGAGGAACTGAGAAAGGGTGTGGAACCGACCGAAGATATGGTAAGCCACCAGCCGCTTCTGAGTCCCGAATTTCTTAAAAAATATGTTTCGTATGCCAAGGAAAAGAATCCCGTGCTGACTGACAAGGCAATCGAGAGAATAAAAAGATATTATCTCGATACCAGAAAGAAGGGCGGGGAGGCACAGATATCGATAACCGCCAGACATCTGGAAGCGCTGGTGAGAATGGCGGAAGCGAGTGCAAAGATAAGGCTTGGCGATGAAGTGACTGTGAAGGACGCACAGGTCGGAATAGACATAATGGAAGGATTCCTCAACAAGGTGCTTTCCTATGATGTTGAT
>WALJ01000028.1 GCA_015522885.1 Thermoplasmata archaeon | reverse complement strand
GTCAGAGGGTTAAGGGAGAACATAATTGCCGAAGCTGAAAAATATGCAAATAATGCGGAGGTTATGACGACTGACAACCACTATGTCAACAGAGTTTACGGAGGAACGAATCCGGTCGGTGCAAAAGGGGGCCGGGAAAAGATTGTGAAAGAATGCGCTCTATCTCTGAAAAAAGCTCTGAAAAATCTTGAAAAAACAGATGTGCGGATAAAGAGAGAGAAGAGAGAAATAAGGACATTCGGGCATGGAACTCCCGTGAAAATGATAACTGTCTCGGAAAGTGTGAGCGCCATGGGAAAGAGCCTTGCATTTCTCGACCTGCTCTCTCTCGTATTGCTCGATATACTCTTAGCAATGCTTATATAGTACCGCGGTAAATAGCAGGTGATAACATGGCGAAGAAGAACGAAGGGTTTCACTCCGCTGCCGGATTGATACGGTATTTCGATGCCGAGGACGAGAAATCTCCCAAAATACCTGCGATAGCCGTGGTTGCAACCTCCATAATCCTTGCAATAGTCGTGGAATTCGCCCATGCCTACTGGCATTTCTAACGGGTCTCAATGAAAGCAAGACACCTGTTTCTGAACAGCGGTTTTTTGATACTTATAGCCCTCTTGGTCGGTATTGCCACAGGCGTATCGTATAAGCCGAGGGAAAGCACCTATCTGCTTCTTGGAACAATAATGGCTCTTTCCATAACCCGGATAGATTTTCACAGGATGAAATCGAAAGGAAAGAAGGGAATTTTTCTGCCGATACTGCTCGTATACGGATTTTCACCGTTGATGACACTCCTCCCCGCCTACCTTCTGATAAAGAATCAGGATTTCATAAACGGCTTTATTCTCATGGCAGTAGTCCCGTCTGCCGTCAGTCTTGTAGCGTTTTCAAGGATTCTGGACGGAGATCTCGAGCTTGCGCTCTCCGGAACCGGTTCCGTCTATCTCGCATCTCTCATACTCATGCCGTTGATGGGCTGGTTCATGCTCGGTGAAGGAATAAGTGTCTTTTCTCTGGTTTATTCCGTGACCCTGCTTGTTCTGCTTCCTTTCATCGTATCCAGGATTCTGGTGTTTATAAAGACGGATGAAAGACTGGGCGAAGGGAAAAAGTACCTAACAAACATCTTGTTCTTCATACTCGTACTGAACATAGTGGGTGCGAAGAGGAGCGCATTCTTTATAGGCGGAGAAATGATTCTCGCAATAAGCATAGCGTGCATAGTAAAAACCTCGGTTGCAGGCACAATCATCTATTTCACTGCAAAAAAGCTGGGTATGGAAGAGGAGGATGCGAGGAGCTATGCTCTCTTCGGAAGCTTCAAGAACGGAGGGCTCGCAGTAGCGCTTGCGGTAGCTCTTTTCGGTGCGGGTGCTGCAATCCCCGCCGCGATATCCATAGTCTTTGATATGGGAAGCATGAGCTATTACGGATTTCTGTTCAAAAGATACGGTAAGAACTTTTGAAAAAATTTTGTTAGATATGTAAAGTTTTTTCCGCATCATGTTTCATTCCCATGTATAAGGCATATAAAAGAAGAGACGGAAGATATGTTTGATGGACAGAGATACCTTCAGACATGTGCTTGCTCTCTCAGGAATAGGTACGAAAAAGGCCGAAGCCCTTTATGAGGCGGGTTTTCAGTCTGTGGAAGACCTGAGAGACGCAAGTCTGGAGGAACTCATGAATGTGAAAGGTATAGGAGAGACACTTGCAACCCGAATAAAGGACACTTTCAAAGAAAAGGGGGAAGAAAATGGCATAAAGATATACCTCTGTCCGAACTGCGGGGCGTTTGTTTCCGAGGATGACCGAATATGCCCGAAGTGCGGAATAAGTCTCATAGAAGAGGAAGAAGTGGAAAGCGAGGAGGCTGAAGAGATAAAAGAGATCCTCGAAGAGAAAGCCGACGGATACTGGTACAAAGAAACTTCACACAAACTTCTGATATGTCCGAACTGCGGGGCGTTTGTTTCGGAGACCGAAAAGGTCTGCCCGAAATGCGGGATGCTTCTGGAAGATGCGGAGGATGTATCCGAAATAAAAGATGACCTTGTCCCCAATCCGGATGAGGAAATTTCGGATGCCGACGGATACTGGTACAAAAAGGAGGAGCACAAACTTCTGATATGTCCGAACTGCGGGGCGTTTGTTTCGGAGACCGAAAAGGTCTGCCCGAAATGCGGTGCGATTTTGGAGGGCGAAGAAGAGCTGCATGTAGAAAAGGAAGAGGAAAAGAGCGAGGCGGACGGCTACTGGTACAAAAGAGACGAGCAGAACCTCGTTCTCTGCCCGGAATGCGGCGCTTTCATACCTGAAGATGCGGCGGTCTGCCCTAAATGCGGTGCGGTCTTCGAAAAAGAAGGGGTAGAGGAAATACATGTGCAGCCGGAAAAGATGGGAGAACCCGCTGCAGAAAAGATTGACGAAAACTGGTCCGAATTCGAAAAGGAAGCCCCCGATCTGTCCGAGCTTCTGGTAACTGAAAGGAATGAGGGGGAAATCGGAGGAGAAGATTATGCAGAAGATGAGGATATCGAAGAGCCTGAACCCCGGATTCGGATTGAATCAATGGGTGAAGATATAGGCGGGTTATTTTCGGTAAATGGCAAGAAAAAGGGCGTTTCCAGAGAATTTGCGAGCAGATGGGAAAGTCTGATAAATGGAAAGCCTTACGGGCCGGAAACCGCAATAGAAGAGAGCGAAACAGCACCTCTCGAGATAAAAAAGGAAGAGATGTTTACGGAGAAGATAGGCAAAAAAGGGTCGAAGAGCATCTCTTCAAAACCACCCTACCGAAGCAAAGGTCTTACCAACGGGAACATAGGAAGGACGAACGGGGCCGAGAAGTACGGATACCGAAACGGAGAGATAAGAGTCGCGAACGGAAGGATAAATGGAAGGATCAACGGCCTTACAAACGGTGTTACCAATGGAAAGGAGCTGATAAATGGGGGATTGATCAATGGCAATGGATTCATAAACGGAGGAGAGAACCTTACCCCTGGGATTACCGAAGAAAAACCGCTTAAAAAGAGCCTTGTCCCGATAACGCTTTTGCTGGCTCTTCTGATACTTACCCCGCTTCTCATGAGTTTTCTCATAACGCCGGTTCCGAAAGAAATAAACATAGGCGGCGGATTCGGAGACTGGCAGGATGTCATAGAGTATCCTGATTCCATGAATGATCAGCCGTATGATAATAATATAAACTTCGAAGCGCTGAAAGTCTATCAGGACTGGGGGGGTCTCGCTTTATATGCTCGAATAGTTCCTTCCGGCAGCTTGTTCGAAACCGGACCCAATGGGGTCTCATCCATGCTCGCATTCATAGATTCCGATTCATCGGCTCAGACAGGTTACTATGTAAAAGGAATAGGAGCGGATTATCTCATAGAAATAGACGGGTGGAACGGAACTGCTCACAGCCATGCCCTGTATTCGTGGAATTCGAGCAGGTCTCAGGATGACTGGAATGGCTGGGTGAAAGAGAGGTCAGTGCCTGTCAGCAGCAATCAGAGAGAGATTGAGACGAAGGAATATATCGAGAACATGAGAAACCCGAGGGTTGTTTTCGCATCCAGAGATTATTTCGGAAACGAGGACTTCTCGGATGTAATAATTTCCACACAGAAAGGAGCGCTGAGAGCGGATGAGACATCAATAGGTCCTGCAATCTGCCACAGAGGTGAAGAGACACCCATGCTGAGAATAAATATGAGCGCATACGGAAGCGGTGTGGAAATCAGAGGCATAAGATTCGGAATTATGGGAAATGACAGCGTCTCCGCCCTCAACCTTTACGAGGATTCGAACGGCAACGGAGTGTATGACGGAGGAGACGCACTTATCGGCAGTTCTGTCCCTGAGAACGGAGAATCTTTGTTCCGTATGAATGTGACCGTGAATGTTCGGAGAAACACCACGCTTTTGGCAACCGCTACGGCATCAGCTAGCGCCCCTGCAGGAGAGGCAGTGAGTATATATCTCAAATCCATCTCCGTTTCTCAGGGCTCCGTAACGATAGTGCCGCATCTCACCGGAGGCTCGTACATAGAACATATTCCTTCCAGCCCTGTTATAGACGGCTCGTTCCATGACTGGGGTAACATATTGAAGAACCCCGATGCGGCGGGAGATGTGATACCCTCCGACAATCCGAACATAGATATTGCGAACTATGCGGTATGGCCTCATAACGGCGTGTCCTTTTATGTAAATGTGGACGGAAACATGCTCGGCGGAGAGGACATGCCTTTCACGAGGCACAGACCGAGGCCGATTCTCGACCATGACCATGACGGTATTCCGGATGCGAACGATACATACCCGAATGATTTCGACAACGACGGAATACCCGATTCTCAGGACATCGACCGAGATAATGACGGGATAAACGACAATCCCGGGCCGGACAGATGGCTGAACAACACCCAAACGGGTGTGCATATCTATATCGGGCCTGTGGAGATTCCCGCGGTCAAAGGATTCGACTATATCATGCTCTTCGTTGATGCCGACGGAAACATGAGCACGGGTTACAGGGCTCCGTGGCTGCCGATGGGTGCCGATTATCTGATAAAGATAGAAGGAAGGGCGATGAAGATAAGGGATTCCGTGCTTATGAACTTCACCGGAAATGCCCAGAATATCTGGAACTGGACGCTTATCGATAACGCAAATGCAGCCATAGGAGAGAATAAGATAGAATGCGGCATAGGGGCGAATCTCGGAATAAGTGCGAACTCTACATTCTATATATATACCACGGACTGGGAGAAGAACCACGACAAAGGGGACGGAATACTCAGCGGCACAAGGTCAGCGTCATCCGATTCTTCCACCGATTCCTCCCCGGAAGTTACAAAGGCGCTTCATCTGCATGACAAAGACCTTATGGACACATTTACAGGGTCTCAAAAAGTAACGACAAGGATATATAATGACCAAACACATACATGGAATCAGACAAACGCATTCTGCAAGAATTTCAACATAACCTCAGAGATTACGGTTTCTCTGTACCTTAAGCCTGAATCGGCAACAGGTTTATCAAACGAAGGCAATCCGGATGTTACGGTTGAACTTTATCACAATGCGACCTCCATCGGGTCGGATAAGATGACAAACCTGAGTGATGAAGGATGGTACAATTTCACGGTAAATATCACGGGTACCATAAATATACCAAAGGGAGAAAATATATCCCTGAATGTCTCTGTTTCGAGTGCCGGAGCCGGTTTATTGGGTAGTGATGGATATGTCGATGTCTATTATAATTCCTCTGATTATGATTCGAGAATAGTTATGCCGACGGACACCTATGTAAATGTTGATTATATAAAAACATACAACAGCACGGCTGAAACGCAGATATTCTACGGGGGAGAGAATGTGCACATAGTCGCAAACGTATCCGACCCGTTCGGATATCAGGATATATTCGGAGCGAACATCACGATAATCGACCCGAACGGTACTGTGCTTGTTAACGGAACATCGATGGAACTATCGTCATCCTCCGGAGCGAATTCCAGCTTTTACTATGATTTTCAGACGAACAGTACATTTAAACCCGGAGAATACACCATATATGTCACCGGCATAGAGTCAAACGGTGTCACGGAAACAGGGGAAGGGAGGTTCATAATACCCCCGGAATACGGGGTTTCTGTTTATCCGGACCAGACAAAAGAAGGCTCTTCGGATGCGGAAATCAATTTTGATTTTAAGGTCTGGAATATAGGGAATGAAAACGACTCGTATGAGTTCTCGCTCTCCTCTTCGCCACATGGATGGAAGAGTGAACTATGGGATGGGGATAATGAGATGGCAAACGATTCCGATGGTGACGGTAGATGGGATTGGGTGAGCTCTTCCTATGACCCCGACGGAGACGGAGTTCCGGAACTCTCGATAGCATCACTTGAGAAGGTCAATCTCACACTTAAAAGGTTTGTACCTAAAGATGCGGGAAGTGTAAGCGATACCGTAATACTTACAGCCAGCTCCGAGACGAATAGTACCGTGCATGACGGTGCCAAAGCCACTATAAACTGCCCGCTCGCATATCCGACAAAGACCCTTCATCTGCATTCCGACGACAGTTTGGATACATTTCAGGGTAATTCCACGGCAACTCTGAAGATAAGCAACGGGGAATATCATACATGGACGCAGGACCCGGAATTTGCTATGGACTTCAACATCACATCCTATATCCCGGTATATCTCTACATAAAGCCAACCAAGGCTACCGGAATCGGGAGTGAGGGGG
>WALJ01000027.1 GCA_015522885.1 Thermoplasmata archaeon | reverse complement strand
GTATGATTTTCTCAATTTCAGAGAAGAATGAAAAAGGAGGAAGAAACGATGGGTTTATCGAGAGAGATGCGCTCCAATCTCTGGCGAGAGCCCTTTAACTTCATGCAAAGGGCGAAAGTAAGCGAAAAAATAAGTGTACTCTACAGAGGTGTTTCTAAAGCTCGTCGCCTCTTGCGAGGTACCTTATCCTCTCTATTCCCCTAATCTCATCGATGTATCCCGAGACCTCCCGAGGCACGAGAGACCTCCAGTCTTCCCCTTCTATCATCCGGCTTCGGATTTCCTTTCCGGAGTATTCTGTTCTGGAGAACATCTCCGTTCCCAACACCTTTTTGAGAGGCGAAAAAAGCTCTATCGTAAGGGGATTGTTGGAAAGCACCGCATCGAAAGGCGGACAGAGCGAGATGACATGGGATGCCCAGACAGAGTTGTAATCCACATCAGCTATAGGGATTATATGCGCTCCTATCCCCTCTTTCTTAAGGGTTCTGTATATCATCTCGTAGCGCTCCCCTGCTGTGAAGGGATTGTCTATCGTATGCGATTTCTGGGCGCTCCCTATCCCTATGACCAGCTCATAGTCTCCGATTGCTCTTCGAATAACTTCCATGTGCCCCAGATGAAGGGGCTGAAAGCGTCCTATGAGGAGCGCTCTCATGTGCTCACATCGGAACTACTATCCCGAGTCTTTCGGTGAGTTCTTTGTACCTGTTTCTGATTGTTACCTCTGTTACCCCTGCAATCTCTGCAACCTCTCTCTGGGTCCTTCTGTTGTTCGTAAGTATGGATGCTATGTATATCGCGGCAGCGGCAACACCTGTCGGCCCTCTGCCTGATGTGAGTTCTTTCTCCGCCGCCATCTGAAGCAGTTCGTGTGCCTTTGCCTGAACCTCTCCCGGAAGTTCCAGTTCGCTGCAGAACCTTGCGATGTAATCGTCAGGCTTCGTAGGCATGAGCTTGAGCTTCAGTTCCCTTGTCATGAACCTGTATGTTCGCCCTATCTCCTTCCTCCCCACATTGGCTACATTCGCAATCTCATCGAGAGTTCTCGGGACGCCGACCTGCCTGCACGCACCGTAGAGCGAGGCGGCAACAACTCCCTGGATGCTCCTTCCCCTTATCAGGTTCTTTTCCACCGCTTTTCTGTATATCACAGCCGCTGTCTCCCTGACATTTCTCGGAAGTCCGAGCGCGGATGCCATTCTGTCGAGTTCGGTAAGAGCGAAGGCGAGGTTTCTTTCGGTTGCATTGCTGACCCTTATCCTTCTCTGCCACTTTCTCAGTCTGTAGAGCTGGGAGCGGTTCTTTGTCGGTATGTTCTTTCCATACGAATCTTTGTTCTTCCAGCCTATCTCCGTGCTCAGACCCTTGTCGTGAAGTGTCATGGTCATCGGAGCGCCGGTTCTCGCCCTCTTCTCACCCTGTTCCATATCGAAAGCCCTCCACTCGGGACCCTGATCTATGAAATTGTCCTCTATCACGAATCCGCAGTCCTCACAGATAAGCTCTCCTCTTTCGTAGTCCCTTATTATGTGGGTGCTTCCGCATTCCGGGCATTTTATGACCTCATCTCTTATTACGAGTTCTTTCTTTTTTCTTGCCATTTTTATCCCCCATTACATAGATTTTTTCTCCGAGAATTCCGATGTCCGGCTCGTGTTCAGGTCTTGCGCTGATATATGGTGCTTCAACAGGGCCGAAGGTTCTGGAGGCGACAGCGAGCATCCTGCCTCTGGAATCGAACAGCGGAGTGCCTTTTTTGAGAGCGCTCCTCGATTTTATCACGAGTAAACCCGAACGACTGGTGGTCCTGACATATCCGATCTCTTTCATGGAATTCTCCTGCGCTATTTTTAAATAGGCTTAATGCCGTTACATCTAAAACTATATAAAGTTTTCGTAAGAGTTATATTGCTTTCTGAGGAAAGAGCAGTGTTATGTCGGCCACATTCGTGCCGGTGTAACCTGTTTTTATTGCGGCACCCGATTTTTCAAAGAAACGGGAAGAATCGCTGTTTTTCAGGAAATCGAGCGGTTCAAACCCTCTCTCCCGCATTCTCTCCAGCAAACAGGCATCCGCTATGGCCCCTGCATATCCGCTGTTCCCGTCCATCCCGTCGGTCCCGATAGACAGCACAGACCCCTTAAAACCCTTTAGAATGGCCCTTAAAACCGTTTCCTGCGCTCTTCCTCCTTTTCCCTCGCCACGCACTACGGATGAGGCTTCACCGCCGATTATCACGGGCATACGCGCATTCGCTGCAACATCGGCAAGTTCTTCGACATTTCCGGCAAATCTCCGGTAAAGCTGATGGTCAATGCCCTCCGATGCCAGAGAAATCGAAGCCGCATGGACTGCCGTGTCGTTATCCGCTATTATGAGGTTCATATCCGCTTCATCCCTCATTTTCTCCCTTCTCACGGCATTCTTCACATCCCCGGACAAGCGCTCCCATATCCCGTATTTCCTCAATATCCGCTCCGCCTCCGAAGCCTCGCTATCAACTTTTACGGTAGGGCCCGATGCTATGGAAGGAAGGTGGTTGTCAACCACATCGGAGATTATCAGCGAGATTATCCTCGCAGGCCTGAGCACGGCTGCAAATCCCCCGCCTTTGACCCTTGAAAGGGAGCGCCTTACAGTGTTCAGTTCCCATAT
>WALJ01000026.1 GCA_015522885.1 Thermoplasmata archaeon | reverse complement strand
TCCGAAGGAAGCCCGAAGATGAGAAAGAAACTCGGGCAAGCCTGCTCGTTCGTATATTTTTCCCAGTATGTACTTCGGGCTTTTCCGAACCGATAGGTGAGGCGCGGACTTTTTGCAAAAGTCCAGCGTCTTTAGTTCTCGCTGTGCTGGACCGAGCTCCAAAGAAAAGCACCGGATGGAAAAGAACAGCGCCTTCCGTTCGGAAGGCTTGGTCGCACAGGCGTTACTGTGCTCCACTCACCCAGTCCTGCTCGCTCGAATATAGGAGTTTAAAGGAATCGAAATCTCTTGTGTTTCCGGGCTGCGCTTTGGCCCGAAGGGCTAAAGGGTAGGTTCGGTAATCCCCGCGCGTCCGCTATGGCTTTTCCGAGCCGATAGGCGAGGCATCGCCTTTCGTTGGAAGGTTCGAATAAAGGGGAGTGGACGCGGAGCGCTCCGAAAATGAAAGGAAGCGTCTGAAGATGAACGAACTTCACAATAAGTCAATAACAGAGGGATACACGAATTTCATATATTTCCAGATTATCCGAACTAGCCCTCAATCTTGGCATTCTCTCAAATCTCGGATTGATGAAGATATCGAAGAGCGCTCTATGTCCACGAAGGCTTTTTAAACATCCGGCAGATATGGCTCCAAGGTGATATGATGCTGGATGAAGCACTATATATCAGAGAGATGGCGAAGAAGCACACGGAACTCTTCAGGAATTCCATACCGATGATAGCCTCCGAGAACCTCATGAGCCCGCTGGCAAGGGAGATGATGGTGACCGACCTGCACAACAGGTATGCCGAAGGCCTGCCGGGTGAGAGGTATTATCAGGGGAATGAGTTCGTAGACCTCATAGAATTGAAGGTTCAGGAGCTCGCAAAGAAGCTTTTCAAAGCGAATTATGCGGATGTGAGACCTGTCTCGGGAACGAACGCAAATATGGGGGTCCTTTTTGCCCTGATAAAACCGGGGGAAAAGATAACCGTGCCCGGTGTTTCCGCAGGAGCCCATATAAGTAGCGCTAAGTTCGGAGCCGTAGGATTCAGAGGACTCGAACCCATAGAATATCCTTTCGATATCGACGAGATGAACCTTGACATAGACGGGACAATAAAGATCATAAAGGAAGTTAGGCCGAAACTAGCTCTCTTCGGCCAGTCGGTCTATCTGTTCCCCACACCTCTGAAAGAATTTCAGGATGCTTTCAGCGAGGCCGGAAGCCATGTCTGGTATGATGCCGCTCATGTTGCAGGTCTTATAGCAGGCGGAAAGTTCCAGGACCCTCTCAGAGAGGGCGTAGAGGTCATGACCATGAGCACACATAAAACACTCCCCGGGCCTCAACATGGAATGATAGTTGCGAATCCGAGGGATGAGAAGACCGAGAGGAAGCTCATATATGGGGTTTTCCCGGGAGTTCTGAGCAATCACCATCTGAATGCAATGGCAGCTCTCGGCGTCGCACTTGCCGAGCATATACAGTTTGGTGAGAACTATGCCGGGCAGATAGTCAGGAACTCGAAGGCTCTGGGTCAGGCGCTCTACGAAAGAGGTTTCACGGTGCTTGCGGAAAAGAAAGGATTCACCGAGTCCCATACACTGGTTGTCGATGTCAGGGAGCATGGCGGAGGAAAGTTTGCATCCGAAGCCCTCGAAAAGGCAAATATAATAGTCAACAAAAATCTGCTACCGTGGGACGATGTCAGCACCGCACTCGACCCCAGTGGGCTCAGGCTCGGAACGCAGGAACTCACGAGAATCGGGATGAAAGAGAACGATATGCAGGATGTTGCCGAGTTAATGAAGCGCATAGTGATAGACAAGGAAGAGCCAAAAAAGGTCGGAGAGGCTGTTAGGGCCTTCAAAGAGGGGTTCCAGACCATACACTACTGCTTCAAGGAGGGCACGAGGATGTACGAGTATGAAGAGCTCACGGAGCTCTGATACCCTTTTTATTCGTTTTCTGTGCGTTACAGGCGTTTGCAGAATGTTCCAGGAACAGATATTGTCAACTAAAAGAGATAGATTTAAATATCCCCCTTATTTATGCACGAATGAGAATTGTGTCCGAAATGCGGAAGCGAAAATACTGTCTGGGCTGGTGGAGCAAAGTCAGGTCGGCGACTATAAATCCACAATCTTATATCTCTAATTATATAATTTCT
>WALJ01000025.1 GCA_015522885.1 Thermoplasmata archaeon | reverse complement strand
TTTATAGCGATATTTTTGATTCTCTCCGATGCTGTCTTCAGCGTGAGCCTTTTCATTCCCTTTCGTTGGGTGAGCGCCATACCGTATCTGAGGAGCGCTGCTATGCCCTGTTCTTCGCCATCTATGAATGCAATGCTCATGGTATTTCTCGGTTCGTATGGGTAGAAAAAGGAGAGAGCCCTGATGTCATTGTTTTCACCTTTTATCGAGAAGCATCTTCCGTTTTCAATCTCCTTTCTTATGAGGTTCTCCGTGATATCGTATGCGGTCCACATCGCAAGGTACTGGCCCCTGTTTGCCCGGAACTCTTCGCCGGATTTTATGAATTGCATGATATAAGATATGTTTTTCTCCTGCCGAACATTGTCTATCTGCTCTGTATCCCCCATCTCGCCTTTGTAAATCATCAGATAATAATATGAGGCAAACGGCCGAAATCCCAGCTTTTCTCCGATGTGTATGCTCGCTTCGTTTGCCTCCGATGTCATGAACCTCAATGCTGTATAGTCCAGTTTCTCTATTATCCTATTCATTTCCTGAGCCATCCTCCAGCCGTATCCTTTGCCCTGATAATCGGGATGAACCCTGTATCCTTCGAGCCAGAGTATCCCGTTCTCGTGCCATGCGTACCTGTCGAGCGCTATTATCCTTTCGTTCTCATCTTTGAGACAGTAAAAACCCTCTTCTTTTACCCACTCATCGAAGACCTGTGCAAGGTAATCATGGCCTTCCCATGTGCTTCCGGCGATCTCCTCCACCTGTGCTCTGTCCTCCTCCCCGACCTTCTCAAGCCTGAGTTCCATCCCGTTCCTCCGTATTATGCTTAGCCGCTCTGGCAATTATGTGGGCAACCCTTATTGGCTCCGGCGTAAGACCTCTGATGATGCTCTTTCTAACAATCTCTTTTGCTCCTTTGAGGTCTGTGCCTGAGAATGAGATGTAGACAATGCCTTCCGGTACACCAATCTCATGTATTTCCCTGCGTTCAAGCATTTCGTACCTACCCTGCCATTCCTTGAAATGAGCTTTCAAAGCCTGCTTTATGGATTCCATATCCGGTCTCTCGGATGTCACCGTTATTGCGGGAACGCCTGTTCTGTCGCTCAATGCATCTATGTCCACGATGTTGAAGCCGGCGAGAGCCGCACCGTCTATGAGAATCGCATGGAGCATCCCGTTCCAGCGCTCCCCTTCCACCATCTCCGTTATTTTCTCTGCGGAATCTTCTCCGTCCACTCCAACGGAGCTGAGAGACGCTCCTTCGATATAGTTCGGCAGGCGCATGAGAACACCGGAGAAGAGCGCTCTCTCCTCATCGAAGGTGAAGGGGCCGTCATCTATTCCGAGCACTCGTATGTGTGGCTTCACGGGGGGCGATGGGATGGAAGGGTAAAAAGGTTTTTCAGGAATGCTCTTATATAGTCGCTAGCTATTTATCCTTTTCATCTTCTATGGCAGACAAACCGGAGGTATGATATGAATCATACATCTTTTTAGTGCACCTCTAAAGATGTCCTATATATGGCAAATTGGGTGTATAAGATAGTACTCTACAACGCGGGAAAGGGATGCAAAAACATAAATATGGGTAAGAGATAAGGAATGTGGGTGCAACATGGTCTCAAAAAAATACAGGAGAACAACAATAGAAATTGACGAACAACTATACAAAAGAATCAAGGCACTTGCGGTTGAAAAGGACAGGACAATGAGGGATATCATCTCGGAGGCTCTCGAAGAAAAACTTGCTCATGAAGAAGAGAAAAAGGATACTATGGATTCGGATTTCCTCAGAGAGAATCCGATTTCCAAGAAGATAGTAGGCACAATGGAGAAATTCATCTCTGGAGATGCCGCTTTACTGCTTTTCGTAAAAAAATGCGAGAGTCGGGGATACAATCCCTCTTTAATTGGGCGAGAGATGCTGAGCGATGAGTTCCTGCTCTCACTCTGCAATGGTATGAGATATCTTTCGGATGTGGATAAGAGCGAATGTTTGAAAGCTTTAAAGGCGGCAGTGGGGGGGTACTGAGTGTTTCTGGATTCTATAAAAGGCTTTGACAGGATATTTCACAGAGAGCCCCCCGAAGGCTCCGTAACGATGGTGGTCGGCAAACCCGGAACCATGAAGTCATCCTTAGTACATGCCATACTTTCTTCGTATCTGTGGAAAAACAAGGGGAAAAAGGCAGTATACATAACAATAGAAGAAACAGAGGAGAGCCACATCTCAAACATGAAATCCCTGGGAATCGCCCTTCCCAAAAACCAGTATTTCATAAAGGATATCGCATCTTTCAAATACGAGATTGCGCCTACAGAAGATTTTCTTCAGGATGACAAGTATTTCAATTTCATCATCAGCGAGATATCCAAGCCCTTCGGTCTCTATTCAAAGGAGGCCATAAACGACTTCCCGAGACTCATGGCCCTTGACTCTTTAAATGCCTTTCAAACATTGTTTCCTTTGGATTCAAGGCTCTTAAGGTTCAGAATGCAGGATTTCTTCCAGAGGCTGAGACATAAAAAGATAAATTCATTTATAATAGTGGAAGGAGACCCCGATGTGATGATACCCGAGTATTTCATGATGGACGGCATAATTGAGGTCGGAATAGACCGCTCTCACCCACAGCTCCCGAAAAGGTATGTCATGGTGCGGAAGATGCGAGGGGTGCCTCATGAGATGGCACCGTTTATGCTTAACATCACGAAAAACGGTCTGGAAATAGGAGAACCCCTCATAGGATGGAAGAGATAATATTCGGAGAGGCAAGAACATATGAGAAGCGAAGGCCAAACATCAAAATGGATTAAAGCAGTCATACTGGTGGCGATATCGACAGTTTTAATATCGACAGTTTTACTGCGAATAAAAAACAATATCTTTCTCCTGTTTCCCGCCATAGGCATATCCGGCAATCTTACTGTCGCATATTTTCTGATGCACGACAAAGATATGAAATTTCCTAAGAGTTTTAAATTAAAAAACGGTGTGGCATTCATAGGTGTTTATATTCTAATATTAAGCGCTCTCGATTCGCTTTCGATCGTTGGAATACGATTGTCAGAGAATGTGGAGAGCGCTATGATATGGAATGCATTTCAGATACTCTTCACATCTCTTATTCTTCTGGGTCTTCTGGCATTCTCTGTCTTACGACCGCACCCACTTTTCAAGAAGAGTGCGGTTACAGCGATATTTTTTACCTTCTCATTTGGAGCTCTTTTTCTTTTTACGATATATGTTATGAATGTAATAACTGGAAGATATAGCCATGACATCCAGAAAATCTACGGAATATTCTACGAACTGCAGCTCTCTCGGGCAGGTTTCGGCAGCATATACCTCTTTACCAAGGCATTTTTCACCGTCATAACTTCTCTTGTCCTCATTTTCTTTACATTACAATTTTTAAATATAAAGAATAAAAGTTTGAAGAAATATTATTCTATTCTCTACTATTCAATAACTATTATTATAATATCTGAGATAATCTTAGTTACAATATTAGATTATATAATTAAAATAAACAGCATCTCATTCTTCGGCATAACATCATTTCTCTTTTCACTCGTCCTGGTCTATTATATAATACATTTTCGTGATATGGTCGTCGAACTAAAAAAACTGGTTCCGAAAAAGGAAACGAGAAAAGGGAAAATTATCATATTTGATGAAAAAAGAACAGGCGATGCAAAAAGTGAGTTTATAAAGCTTATCCGAAAAGGATACAGAGGCCTGATATTTTCTACGGATATTAAAAGTAATTTCTCTTCCGATATTGAAAGATATGAAGACAAAATTGCATATATTCGGTACAGTTCAGACGGATACCGTATAAAAGATTTCGTATTCAAAAGCATAGAAGATATAGAAGTACTGAATATCTTTCCAGTAAACTTTAATGGAATTGTCATATACTCAAAGACAATCGATAAAGTGCTGGAATATCCGGGTGAAAGAAGGGAAGAGATTACCAAATTTTATAGGTTTCTTTTTAAAACGATATTAAGGGGCGCTGTTTTGATAGCACCGATAAACAAAGACATTCTCACAGATAAAGACATAAAGGAAAGCGAGAATCCTTTGTGGCTGATAAAACCCCTTATAGTTCTCAGACTGGAAGAAGCCCTTAATGCCGTTTATTCGGAGGTGGAACCATTCAGAAAAGGAGACTTTCTGGCGGCTCTGGTAGATATGAAGAATGGATTGCCTTCTCTGGAACTTAAAAACGGACACATAGATATCGACCTAAGTGCAGATATCGACAGAGAGACTTTCTCCTATTTTATAAGGTCTACTGCAAAAAAACTTGAAGAGAGCAGTATAATGAGCGAAGAAAAATACAGTTCGATAATGAAAAGAATCTTTGATATATACGATGACGACTACGATGCCACTGTCCTTGTCACCGGAGGCAGCATCTACTTTATCGGGGAGAAAAATCCGAGGGAAAAGGCGATGAAAATGGCAGCATGTCTCACACAATTCAAAGGAAAAACCACGGTCATCTCCAGGGTAAATCCCCACATTCTCAGGAAGAAATATGAACTCCCTCGAGATACAGTATTCAAATGGATAACAGACCTTTCCGGTTCCGAATATGCTGTTCTGCCCCATCTCGAAAGCATAAAAAGAGAGATTTTTACATTTATGGAGGGAGGAGGAGAGGTACTTGTTCTGGACGGTATAGAGTACCTCCTCAGACTGCACGATTTCGAGCCCGTAATAGAGTTCCTGTGGATTGTTCAGGACCAAATATCACTTACCAAAGCGGTATTGCTGGTCCCCATAAATCCAAGTGCATTCGAGAAAAAGGAGATAGAGACGATAAGAAGAGAATTCACTTTTATAGAGTGAGTATCGACAAGTATATATCCTATGAGTATGTAGTGGTATTGAGACAATGAAAACATACATAACGATATTCTTCAACAGTGAGGGCGGACGGCCTTCCGATGTGGTCGATGAGCTTGTGCAACTTGGTTTCCAGCCGATTTCCGGACCGTATGATATGGTCTATGAATGGCCCAGCAATGCGGATGTCAAGGATGCAATAAACTTTGCGGACCAGATACAGATGACTCTTGAGGGATTAGG